>NHIA01000031.1 GCA_002170825.1 Cyanobacteria bacterium TMED177 | reverse complement strand
TCTGAACCCCAAGACCGGCGAAAAGATCGCCATCCCCGCCAAGCGCGTGCCCGCCTTCACCGCCGGCAAGATGTTCAAGGACCGCGTTCAGGGCTGATCGGCACTGTCGCTTCGATCCAAGCCTTGTCTTATTCACTGGGCGGTCCATCGGGCCGCCTTTTTTGATGCCCATTCCCGATCATCTGCAGCTTCAACTCGCGCAGTGGCAGAGCTGGCGCTTGGCAGGGGGGTACCGCGGCCGTTACGCCCCGTCCCCCACCGGAGTGCTCCACCTCGGCAATCTCCAGACGGCCCTGCTCTCCTGGCTGCAGGCCCGTCAGGCCGGTGGTGTGTGGTTGCTGCGCATCGATGATCTGGATACGCCCCGCAACGGTCCCGGTGCGGTTGAGGCGATCCAGGCCGATCTGCGCTGGATGGGGCTGTACTGGGATGGCGTGCCGATCCTGCAGAGCACCCGGCGCGGCGTCTACAACTCCTGGCTGTCCTGGCTTCGCCGGAGCGGCCAGCTGTTCCCCTGCCGTTGTTCCCGGCGTGAACTGTCCGGGGTGCTGCGCTACCCCGGCACCTGCCGTGATGGCAGAGGCGGCTGGGGTTGGCGGGATCGCCGGTTGCCCAGCTGGCGGCTGAAGGTGCCGATCGACGACCCCGACGCCAGTGGTGATGTGGTGGTGCGCCGGGCCGATGGCTTTATCGCTTATCAGCTGGCCACGGTGATCGATGAGCTCTGCTTCGGCATCAGCGATGTGGTGCGCGGTGATGATCTGCGCGCTGCGCTGCCGGCCCAGCGCAGCCTCTTTCGTGCCCTGTCCCAAAGGCCGCCCCGGTTCCATCACGGCCCGCTGCGTTGCGATGCCCTGGGCAAAAAGTTGTCGAAACGTGAAGCCAGTGCCGGCCTAGCGCCGCTGCGCGAACAGGGACTGGATGCCGCTGACGTGGTCGGCTCTCTGGCGGCTGGCCTTGGGCTCGTGCCAGTCGGGTCGCGCCTTTCAGCGGCTGAATTGCTGCAGGGCTTGACTCATGATGCGATCCGTGCTGCCTATTCTTAAGAAAGGCTTCGGGATCGCCGGCAGAGTTTCGGATCACACTCAATTCAATCGTTCGACGTCCATAGGCATGTGCACGTGCACCATCTGTGGGGGCAGTGGAATCCAGCGCATTTCCAGCCAGCGTTTCCGCACCTGTTTCACCTGCCTCGGCCAGGGGCAGATCAGCGCCGCAATCCATTCGGCGCCACTGAACCAGCTCACCACGACGGAACTCACTTTGAACCAGCTCAGCTGTCTGACCCGTCAGCCATCCTGATCAAATCTGCTGCGGAGCCCCTCAGCCCAGGGGGGCTTTCTGCTTGTTGCGCAGCACGAAGAATGTTGCCGTGGCCACCACAACAGCCAGCGGGACGGCAGTGAACAGCAGCAGGGCGATCGCGGTCCAGTCGGTGTACACGGCTGAGCAAAGGCACGAGGTTGAGCCATCATCACAGCAAACCGTCGCCAGGTTTCGTGATCGCACGACCCGTCACAGTCTCAGCTCTGCTGCTGTTGGCGTTCTGCCCAACACCGGCTCATGCCGTTGTCCTTGCCTCCGTTCAGGCCACAGCCCGCCGCTGTCTGCAGGGCAGCGATCCTGCGGCCTGTGAACGGGCCCTGGATGAGGCGGAGGTTCTGCAGCGGCGGGCCTCGGCGAGATCGGCCTACCCCTGCCAGACCCTGCTGCTGGGGCTGCAGGCGGATCTGATCATGGAGCAGCTGGGANAGGGACGCGGTGAGCAGGCCCTGACCGATCTCGGTGCTGCCGTTCGGGGATGTGNNGGGTTGTGAGTGGCTCCCGTGGGGGCGGAACCTGGGCTTCTCAGCTCACCCTTTTCTGGATCTCCATCCGTGTGGGATAGGGAATCTCGATGCCGTTGGCTTCAAAGCTGTTCAGGATTCCCTTGTTGAGCCGCGCCATCGCATCAAAGAAATCACCAACGTCGGTGTAGCTGGNCTCAAGGAAAAACACAAAGTCGAGGCTGTAGTCCGAGATGCCAGAGAGGCGGCAGACACTCAAACTCAGGAGGTCATCGCCTTTGANGACATCGGCAATGAGGGAGGGGACNCGTTCAACAACNGCCAGGGGCGTGTCGCGGGAGATTCCNATGCTTCGNTGAAGNTTCTTGACAACAGCAATNATCAANTTGATNTCGCTGAGCATGCTTTGTTTGNTGGTNANGTAGNTGTCCCANGAGTCAACNCGGACTTCGGCCAAGACTNGGAGGGNGATNNTCCCTGATTGGTNTTCATCAAAGCTCGCAGAANAATAAGAAACATTGTTGAGTTTGCTGAGATAATCTTTGCAGCGATNAGTTACATCGTTAAGCTGTCCAATGCTCAGCNCTTGTGGCAGCGTGAGGTCNTATNTGATTNATTGAAGAGGCTGAATTTCCTGTCCCAATTCATTTTTTTGCTGTCTTGTGTAATTAACAATCGTCGTTTCGTCGACTTTGTTGTTCGGTATCGTGACGTTGGCNGACATGGTNGAAAGTTCAATCGAGCGCAGTCCAATGCGNTTAACNAAGCCAATCTCATTGCCAACTTGGCAAAATTCACCAACGCGAATTGGCCGATCTGATTGAATTGAAATTCCTGCAAAAAGGTTGCCNAGCAGTTTGGATGCNCCCAGGCCTATGGCCAGGCCCGGGACTGCTGAAAAGGCAAGCACGGTCGTGTTAGGCATCCCAAGTCTTAACAGCATCTGATAGAGGACTAAAACCGCTGTAAGGGCACCAAGAAATCTTGAGATCGGTAGAAGAATATTCTGGATGCGCTTGCGTTCAATCTCTGAATCGCTGCATCTAAATTTTGCGACCCAGATGGGTCCTGAACGACCAATGGCCTCGAAAAGTAAAATAATTGTTGCTCCCAGAGAAATGTAGGTCAACATGTCGAATGTAAAATCCAGTTTCCTCAACAAAGGCCCGGTTAAATTTATTTTTTCTCCGATCAGATCCTGGGCGATGGCAGAAAGAGGTGCGATCGGAGCAATTAACATAAAGCGCCTCCAGGCAGGATTGTTGCGTTTGAACAGGCGCTTGGTCCAGCTATTATTGCGTTCTTTGCCGTACCGGAACGTGTTGGAGAATGTGAGTAGAAGCCTGCTGATAATTGGAAGGTAAATCAAGATAACGATGAGGCTCGCGCTTATCTGAAACAGGCTTTGTTCGCCTATGGGTATCTCGAACAATCCCCTTATTTTTTTAGGGAGAAGCAGGTATGGCTTCGGTGGCATCAGGAAGCCTGGCGTGTAGGTGTAGTTGGAATATGCCCGCGGAGTTCGATAAGGGTTGTTGGTTGGTGTTGATGCGGGCTCTCTGATTTTGAGTATTTGACGGTAGACGTCGTCGATTGTTTTAAGTGTGTCGCTCGTGAAGTAATAAAATGAATTATCTGGGGATTCTTCGCCGATGTTTGTCGAGAGAGATATGGTGGATTCTGGTATTCTTTCATAGCCTTTTTGCGTTCGCCGGGAATATTGATTGGTGATTTTGAATTGTTGAAGATATAATCAAGAACTTCTTTTAATTTCAATGCGGCCTCCTCCTGGGCGTCATCGCGTGCGCTTTCAGGGATGTAGTAGGCATTGATTGCCTGCGAGGCTGTGGTGAAGAGCAGTTCGGCATCGTTGATTTTTTCTTGTGCTTCTTTGCTCCAGCCAAGGCCTGGGTCCGTGCTGGCTTGAGCCGCCACCTCCCGCGTTAATTCTCCAGCGATGGACATGGCGGAATAGAACTTCAAAACGGTTTCTTTTGCGCTGACGCCTGTGATCTCCCCATAGAAATTGCCTTCGTCCCAGCGTTGCCGCCANATTTCAAGCTCNGGATAAAACGGTTGGTCCTGAATCTTGATGACTTTTTGATCGGTATAAATCGTCGGCGTCGATGTGTTTGCCTCCGGCTTTGCTTCCGCCAGAGAAGAACCAATCCCCACACACAGGCATGCCGTGATCAACGCCAGGACGAGGCTGAATCCCCTGCTTAACCAGTGGCTTGAGCGTTGTCTCACGGCGGATTTCATCAGGTCAGCCTTAATCGAGATCGAAGGCTAAGTCGATTCTCTGATCGAGGCTTTGGTCCAGTCAGCCTTTTCGCTCCCGGTGCATCCAACTGATCCAGTCGGCCGAGATCTCCTGGGGGCACACCGCCTCACATTCCAGGTTGCTGCTGCAGCTCCCGAACCCTTCGGCCTGCATCTGCTCCTGCATCGATCGGGCTCGGGACGCACGCTCCGGTTGCCCCTGGGGCAATTGACCGAGGTGGGCCAACTTGGCGGCCACAAACAGGCTGGCTGAAGCATTGCGGCAACTCGCTACGCAGGCGCCGCAGCCGATGCAGGTGGCAGTGCTGAAGGCCGATGTGGCCTGTTCTCGTCCCACCGGCATGGCATTGCCATCCGGGGCCTGGCCCGTTCCCGTGGAGCAATAGCCGCCTGCGGCGATCAGTCGATCGAGGGCGGAGCGGTCCACCATCAGGTCCTGAATCGCTGGAAAGGCCTTGGCCCGCCAGGGCTCCAGCGTCAGCTCGTCCCCATCGCTGAATTCCCGCAGATAAAGCTGACAGACGGACGTGGCACTGCGGGGGCCATGGGCCTGGCCATTCACCAGAAAGCCGCAGCTGCCGCAGATGCCCTCGCGGCAGTCGTGTTCAAAGCTCACCGGTCGCTCGCCTGCGTTGATCAGCTGTTCGTTCAGCTGATCCAAGGCCTCCAGCAGGGAGATGTCCGGCGACAGCTGGCTCAGTTGATGGCGCTCGTAGCTGCCGGATTGGTTGGCGGCGGTCTGCCGCCAGATGCGCAGGGTGAGTTTCATCGGTAGCTGCGGGTGCTGGGTTGCAGGGCCGTGAACTGCAACGCCTCGGCATGGCGGATCGGTGCAGCGCCATCCTGGTGTTCCCAGGCAGCGATGTGGGCGAAGTTGGCGTCATCCCGCCGGGCTTCACCGTCTGCGCTCTGGTGCTCCTCGCGGAAGTGGGCGCCGCAGGATTCCTCCCGTGCCAATGCATCCCGCAGCATCAGCTGGGCCAGGCCAAAGAAATCCCGCACCCGCAGCGCCTTCTCCAGTTCGGCGTTGGGCCCGTTGGCCTCGCCCGGCACCCGCACTTCGGCCTCGAACCGCTGCTCCATGGCCTCCACCTGGCTCAGACCCTGGCGCAGCCCAGCGGCGTTCCGGCTGATGCCGCAGCGGTCGATCATCACCGCCCCCAGTTCGCGGTGAAAGCTGTCCACTGAGCTGTCGCCACCGTTGTGGAGCAGGGCATCGATCCGTTGGCGGGTGCTCTGCAAGGCATCGCGGCAGGCCGGATGGTCGGCCGTGACCGGCGGCAGGGGCGCACCGGCCAGCCAGGCGGTGACCGTGGAAGGTGCGATGAAGTAGCCGTCGGCCAGCCCCTGCATCAGGGCACTGGCGCCGAGTCGGTTGGCGCCATGTTCGGAGTAGTTCGCTTCCCCCAGCACGAACAGCCCGGGGATCGAGCTCATCAGCTGATAGTCCACCCAGAGTCCACCCATCGTGTAGTGGGGGGCTGGATAGATGCGCATCGGCGTGCGGTACGGATCATCGCCGCTGATCCGCGCATACATCGTCATCAAGTTGCCGTAGCGGGCTGCGATCGTCTCCTTGCCATCGCGTTNGATGGCGTCGGTGAGGTCCAGATACACCGAGCGCCCNCCNGGNCCGACCCCATGCCCCGCATTGCACAGCTCCCGCGCGCGACGCGAGGCGACATCCCGNGGTGCCATGTTCCCGNAGGACGGATACATCCGCTCGAGGAAGTAGTCGCGTTCCTGTTCGGGGATCTCCGCCGGCGCGCGCGTATCACCGGTCTGCTTCGGCAGCCAGATCCGGCCGTCGTTGCGCAGGCTCTCGCTCATCAGCGTCAGCTTGCTCTGNTGTTCATCACCGCTGGGAATGCAGGTGGGGTGAATCTGGGTGAAGCAGGGGTTGGCGAACAGGGCCCCCTTGCGGTGGGCGNGCCAGATCGCACTGGCGTTGGATTTCAGGGCATTCGTCGAGAGGAAGTAGACGTTGCTGTACCCACCGCTGCAGAGCAGTACGGAGCTGGCGGTGTGCACCTCCAGTTCACCGCTCAGCAGATGGCGTGCCACCACGCCCCGGGCGATGCCGTCCACCGTGATCAGCTCGAGCATGTCCCGGCGGGTGAGCAGTCTGATCCGGCCCAGGTCCACCTGGCGCATCATGGCCTGGTAGGCGCCGTACAGCAGTTGCTGGCCGGTCTGTCCNCGGGCATAGAAGGTGCGGCTCACCAGGGCGCCGCCGAAGCTGCGGGTGGCGAGGCTGCCGCCGTATTCCCGCGCGAACGGCACCCCCTGGGCGACGCATTGGTCAATGATGCCGCTGCTGATCTCCGCCAGCCGCTGGCAGCCGCTTTCCCGGGCGCGGAAATCACCCCCCTTGAGCGTGTCGGTGAACAGGCGGTTGACGCTGTCGCCGTCCACGGCNACGGGGCGTGCCGCATTGATGCCGCCCTGNGCCGCCACGGAGTGGGCCCGNCGCGGGCTGTCGTGGAAGCTCAGCACGGTCACNCGGTAGCCCTGTTGNGCCAGGGTGGCGGCCGCCGATGCACCGGCCAGACCGGTGCCCACCACCAACACGTCGATCTGTCCCTTGCGCAGGGGACTGATCAGCGGCAAGTCCTCCCGGGTGCGTCGCCAGGCATCGGCGATCGGGCCCGACGGCAACCGGGGATCGGGAAGCCCGCTCATGCTCCACCTCCCAGGGCGAGGCAGAGACTGATCAGCAGGAAGCCGCCGCCGATCAGGCCCGCGAGGAGCCGACCGCCACGGCGCAGGGCCAGGCTGTTGGCGGGTGTCAGCCAGCCCATGCTGCGGTGGGCGGCTTCGGCGCCATGGAGCAGGTGCAGCCCCAGAGCGAGGGCGGCCAGCCCGTAGAGAATCGCATTGATCGGTTGATTCAGCAGCGCGCTGAGTGAGGCCGCTTCCGCGCCGCTGGGGGGACGGGGCCAGCGCAGCTGCCCCAGGTGCACGGCCAGAAACACCACGGTGAGCAGGCCTGCAGCCACGGTGCTGCGGCTGGCGAATGCGGCCAGTGGAGCCTGGCGGCGGCTGCTCAGCTGGGCGCTGTTGCCGGCTTGGCGGTTGGCGATGGCTTTGCTGAGGCTGAGGCCGATGTGCACGAGCGCCACCAGCAACAGGGTGATCTCCACCAACGGCAGCCATGGGCTGGCGTGAAGGGCCGTGGCGTAGGCCTCGAACTGTTCGGGTGCCACCACGGCCGGGATCAGGCCCAGCAGATGCACCACGATGAACAGCACCAGCAGCAGTCCGCTGAGGGCGCTTCCGGTGCGGATGTCAGCGGATGGCATCGCCTGCAGGCCGTCTCCATTGCCTNCATCCATGATCAACGATCACGGGGCCGGCTGTGCAGCCCAGGCCCTGTTGTGAGGCGCTCCGGTGCCTGAGTGGCCAGCTGTTTGGTCGGACTGGTTTTTCGTCGGCCTGGTTGTCATGGTGGATCAAGAGGTGATGTCTTGCAGACGTGTCCGTTGTGCCGCGTCGGTNTCGCTGGTGGGTGGTGCTCGCCGCCGCCGCCTTTGCGCTGACGTTGCTGATCGGGATCTGGCGCCCGATTCACTCGACCAGCACTGAATCCTTCAGCGCGGCCTTGCCGCGTCTGGCCTTGTCGGCTGGGGAGTTGTCGGGTGGGGAATCCTCCGGGGCTCAGGCCGCGGTTCCGGAGGAACATCCGTTGGCGATCGACTGGGGTTCGGTGGATGTTCCGCCGGCTTTACCACCCCTACCGCTGCTTCAGGTGGGTGCCTACATCACCAACATCAGCGACATCAATTTGATGGACAACCAGTTCTCCATCGAATTGCTGCTNTGGACCNTCTGGTACGGCGAGGCGGANCAGAACCCCAGTGATCAACTGCGCATTCTCAACGGCATNTACGACGGCGACATNCAACGGTTTGAGCGGGTCCGTCGTGACCAGAAGGAGGGCCAAAGCTGGAGCCTATACAAGGTGCGCTCAGCGGTGGTGAAACGCTGGTTGTTGCAGCGATATCCCTTCGATGAGCAGCTCCTGCACGTACATGTTGGCCTCGATGATCCCCTGCAGCCGGTGAACCTTGATGTGGTTGCCAATGAGCCCTGCAGCGTGACCCCCGGCCTGCTTCTGCCCGGCTGGAACCTGAAGGAACCGAGCGGTTATGCCTCCAGCATCAGCCTAATGAACGATCTGGGGCGCCCTGTTGCTGATGGCGTTGCCGTGAGGCGGCAATCCACCGTGTCGTTTGATCTGCCGATTCAGCGCGAAAGCCTGCTGTTCGTGGCTCCCGATTTCCTGGGTTATCTGCTTGCTGTGGGCCTCTGTTGCATGAGCTTGCTGATCACCCGCAGTCGTGATGATCTGATCCTGTCGGCGGTGGTCTCCGCAGGAGGCAACTATGTGTTCATTGCCGGCAACCTGCCGGTGACGGCGATGACCGGCTTCATCGGCAATCTTCAACTGATCATCTTTTTGGGCATTCTTTATGTGGTGGCAGCCGATGAACTGATCGATACCCAGCTCAGCCAGCTGAGCGCACGTTTCGCCCAGCTGCTGAAAGTGATGNTGCTGCCCAGTTATGTGGGCATGACCCTGCTTGGGATCTGGTGGATCATTCCATGACCTCAATGCCGTCCGAAACGCCCTCGAAGCCATCACCGTCTGGCAGCTGGACGTTGCTGACCTCGGCCGTGACCGTGGTGATCGTTCTGTTGGGTCTGTTGACCATTCAGCCACGTCTGAGCAGTCGCCGCCTCACGCTCGACGAGCGATATCTGCTGACGGCGACGGAGGTGCGGGCGCTGCCGAAGGACACCCTGGCCGTTGTGCTCGACCGCTCCCCGGGCCAGGACCAGAACGATTTCAAGTACCGCCTGCTGGAGCTTGTGCTGCAACGCAGCGGACGTCCCTACGCCCTTGGATTGAGCGAACAGATTGTTGCTCAGGACGAAGCTGTTGCAGCTCTTGAACATGGTGCCGGCGACTCCGGTCGCAATCCCAATGCCCTCAGCGTTGGCGTCTATGGAGCCGGGATCGATGTGAATAGGCGCCTGCTTGCTGTTCCCATCCCAGTTATGGGAGGCATCCTCGGGCTACGGGCGGGATGGAGCCATAGCAGTCAGATCGAACGGTTGGCCACGATCAAGACCGCTGAGGATCTGCGCAGCGTGGTGTTGCTGCAGGGGCTGGGTTGGAGCGATGTGGACATCTTCGATGCCTCAGGGCTGCGCACTTACACCGCACGAACGGAGGATCTGTTCCGTCTGGTGGACAACCGTCGTGTGCAGTTGTATCCACGGGGGGTAGCCGAGCTCGAGCGAGAGGTCTCGCTCGTGGAGGACACCACCTCGGATACGGGGCTGGATCCCCATCTTTTGATTGCCTATCCCTTCGCCGGGTTCTTCTATGTGAATCGGGCCAATCAACCTCTGGCCGAGGCCATCCGTGTGGGCTTTGATCGAGCGATTGCGGATGGTTCGTATCAGAAACTGGTGGAGGAATTGATCCTCAGTCCCTGGTTGCGGCGCAATCTTGCTCTGACCGATCGCACCGTGATCGTCCTGCCCAATCCGGTGGCCGCTGATGTTCTGGCTGACGTGGATCCCAGCCACTGGATCGTGCCCTGGCGGGATCTCCTGGAGGGGGAAATCGTCACCGGAGCCCAGCTTTGTGCCGAGCAGCGGCTTCAGGTGCTGTGCCNCTGAAGCACTGCCAAGCAGAGGCTCTGACAGCAGGGCAACGCGACAGGGCTTCAGTGCCTGACCCCGCGATACACCATGCGCAGCTCTGTTTCGGCATCGCTGACCCGATCCAGATACACCTTGCGTTCGTACTGAAGCACCGAGGTTTTGTTCACGCGAGCTGGGGTTTCATAAGCAACTCCGCGGTAGCTGCAGACGGGCATGGCAACAAAACCAGTGAGTGGTGGTAGCGCTACGAGGTTGGCCACCTCATGCAACGCTGCAGCTGTTCTGTATCGCCACACCGATAAATTTCCATTGTCTTCATGATCTTGGTATCGGTAGGTCGCCGAATGCAGCGGGTTGGATGATGAATCTTGTCTTGTGTTGTTAAACGTGTTGATTGGTTTGGCATGCGTGTNACGCCCCCCNNAAGGCTCGATGTCTTGTTGCTGATGAGGTCTCTCGTCTGAATCAGCGTTGGTAAGAACTTGTCAGGCATTCGTGCAGTTTGCTTGCAACAAATCGTCCGGTTGATCCTGTTGGATCACCATGATGACGTTGCCTGTAGCGGATGGATTCATGCTGAACATTCAGCTGGTTGTGTTGGGCCAATCAACCTGCTTGTTCTTTTGTCTGTTGATCGTGAAGACACACCATTGAAGGGATCCTTCCGGCAAACAGGAGCTAGGCTCAACAACTTGATTGTTCCAATCGTTGAGCGACGCGCCGTTTTTTCCTTACATGGTCACTCTGGCTTGGGGAGACCTCGAAGCTCCAACGCTGGCAACCGTGGTCTTCCTCAGCGAGCAAGCGGATGAAGACACCAAGTCTGTGGCCAGTGCGCTGGTGGAGCACGCCAAGACGAAGCTTCCTATGAAGCCAGCTTTTGAATGGTCAACACTGAAGATCAGAGGAGACACCACTCCTTCCGAGACAGAACTGGCGGCGTTGGTTGAGGCGGCCACCCAGGGCACTGTCGGCATTGCGCGTGTGACAAAACTCAAGCTCAGCTAGAGCCTGCAACTGCAGCGCTTCGCGACGCAGTTCAGCCATCAATCGGGTCAAAATTGATCATCACTCTTTCCCGGCCATGCGTCGCTTGCTGCTTCCTGTTGTCTTGGTCATCAGCTTGATCCTGGCGCTGCCTGCCTGGAGCGATGCACTCGAGGTCGCCCTGTACCGCATCGAACCCAGTGGAGTCGGAGAAACGATCGGCAGCATTACCGCGCTGGACAGCGACCAGGGTTTGGTCATTCAGCCGAATCTCTCGGGCTTATCTGAGGGCGAGCACGGATTCCATCTCCACAGCAATGGCAGCTGTGATCCTGGAGTGAATGCTGATGGGGTGGCTGTGGCAGGTCTTGCAGCCGGCGGGCATTGGGATCCGGATTCCACCAACCATCACCTCGGGCCTTTCGGCAATGGTCACCGCGGCGATTTGAGTCGTCTGATCGTTGACGCCGATGGCACCACCAACACCAGTGTTGTTGCACCTCGCCTCAGCACAAAAGATCTCCGTGGTAAGGCCCTGATTGTTCACGCGGGAGGAGATACCTACAGCGATACACCAGCGCTTGGTGGCGGCGGAGCACGCTTGGCCTGTGGCGTGATTTGAGCCGCGCCTCCACGTCCATCCCAGCGTGATTGGATGATCAGTCGCTGTCGCTGTAGGTCAAGGTGCACTTGTAGCGGCTCGATCCAGCGACATCGATGTTGATGCAGGTGGTGTCGGTGATCACGGCACCCTTGGGGAGCAACCGCATGGCCTGTGCAGTCGCGAATTGCTCGGTTCCCCCTTGCGCGCTTGTCTTGCCTTCCCGCGCCACGGCATGGGGTGCTGAAAGTGCCAGCACAACCAACAGCGTTGGGTAACGCATCAGGCGTGCGTGGGTTGGTCTTGGATGCATGTGCCACGAGCGGGCTGCCAGTCCAAAGCTATTCATGAAGGTCTTTTCGGAGAACGTCTTTTCGGCGGCGTGGCTTGCTTGGCGGATCTGAGCAGATGGCGGAGCAAAAGGAAGGCCGCCCTTCCTGGTGGAAAGACGGCCTAACTCGCTCGTTGGTGCATGGTTCGTTCAACCCTTGTAACCATCAGGGGTTGAGAGATCAGCCCACCTACGACGGAAATGGGGTGGTCTCTCTTATCGCTCGCTTCCGACACCCCAAAGCAGGGGTCATGCCGCATGCCATGGATGGCGAGGGCGAAGTGTCGGGCTTTCGGCGCCTGGGGCCATTGGGTCCAGGTGTGGAGCTGATCTTCCTGTGGGGCACCTAAGGACGGTGCAGAGGAGTCTCGGCTGAGTCGACGAATGCTGTGTCAGCTCAGACGGGTCGCCCACGGTTGGGTGGAGACTGTTGGAGCAGGAGCCGAAAAGTCAGGCGACTTCTAGAACCTGCTCGGTTGGACCGTCGTCTCTCATGAACGCCTCCGATCTCGTTGCACCTAGTTTTGTGCCTTAAAGGCACAAAATCATCGGCATTAAGGCGCATTGCCACGGAGGCTTGATCCGTCGATTGTGAGGATGGCGTGCTTACCAGTGGGCCGAGGATCAGCCCTTGATTAGGGGGCTTGGATCAAGAGGCTCTGTCCTGCTTCACAGGACGTTCGCGACGTTTCATCGCAAGCCACATTCCGCGTTCAAGGGAGGTGAGCTTCGGNGCCGCCTCGTTCAAGACATCCNTGGCCCGTGCCTTGGCCGCAAGGATGAATCGTTCTGTGCTGTCTCTTCCTTCGATGGCCATGTTCCTCGGCCAAGGTGATGAGCGCAAGCTAGGGATGTTGATCAGGTTTTCAGCCAATAACAGCGAGCCCTCACNTCNCGCTGCCATCGGCAGCTGTGCCGTTGTGGAGCTGGGACAGCAACTTGGCNGCCAGCCCCCTGGACAAGCGNCGCTTCACGAGCAGATCGCAAATCCAGTCGAACAGGGGTGGGGCACCCTGTACGGCTGCCAGACGTTGCTCCAAATCCTTCAGCTCCTTCAGCTGCTGGCATCCGCGCAGGGCATCAATCAAGGTCTCTTCTGCCGGCACGCCGGGCATTGGGGCAACGGTCATCAGCAGTTGTCGGTCTTAATCAATTGCTAGGTCATGGCGGCCACCGTTGTCATCGCTTTCGCGCCAATTGNCCCGGGCTTCGCACGGCAGNGCCCCTGTTTTGANAGCANGGCGTNGNCATAGCCCAATCGATGGGCTCTCGAGCTGTAGGCGTTGCGTCCTGCTCGCTCAGTGGTGGTCACGGCAGTTGNCGCACGCCCCTGGTGTCAGCCAAANCCTGCTTGACNACCGNGGAATCGAGAAAGCCGATGACCTGACTTGAACAGGCGACCCACGCTTTACGAAAGCGTTGCTCTACCGGCTGAGCTACATCGGCAACGTAATCAATTTAACATCGACACATATTTTCCCTTTGGCCTTGGTCAACGATCGTTCGTCCGGCAAAGGCCTGGATCCGGCCCTGCGGGAGCGGCTGATGCAGGAGTCACGCACCCCCTGGAGGGGGCTTNGGCGTGTCGTCTGGCTCGCTTTGTTCGCCTCNGCCGGGCTCGGCCTGTTCACCATGTTGTTCCGCAGCTCCGCNGGCGTCAGCGTCGNGCTCAGTGATTTCGGAATCCAGGGCGGTGCTCTGCTCCTGTTCTCTGGGTTGCTCTGGTTTGACCGCAGCCGGAACGCTGGCTGAGCTGTTCTGGGTCCCGATGTCCTGAGGGGTTTCGGCCGGTGTGGATTGCNCNGCTGTTGGTGNNTCGCTCAGCTNTTGGTATTTGCTCAGCTGTNGGTGNCTCGCTCTTTGAAGCCTCGTTCACAGCAGCCTCGATCACCGTCGCCTCGACCTTTGGCGTGTCATCCGANCGGTCGTCCACCCATGANTCCTCNANGGGGGGCNTGTNCTGGTCGTCAACAGCCGAAGCATCGTTCATCAATGANGACGCTGTGTCAGATGACGCGGCTTCAGATGACGCGGCTTCAGATGATGCGGTTTCAGATGATGCGGTCGCTTGGAAATCGGCTATGGAGGCATCGACTTCTGCAACCGCAATTCTCTCTTCAACTTCAACGTTCACTGCAACTTCAGCGCTCGCGTTGACATCAACCCCTGCTGCTTCGACCTCTGGAGATTCTTCTGGAGCCTCATCCAATGAGGCGTCGGTAGTGGATGGTTCACTGGCCAGTGGCTGCTGAATGCCCCCGTCGTCGACCTGTGACGCTTCCGGTTCCACCATTGACTCCACCGTTGGTTCTGGCTTTGGCTGAGGCGCAGGTTTCGCTGCTGGCCATTGCAGTGGGTTGAGCTGCAGCAGTTGCAGACCAAGGCTCGTGCGTTCCTTCCTGAGCCGTTCAACGCCCCATGGCTCCGCAGGCGTGTCGTTGTTGCCATTGCCGGTCAGCAGAACCACGGCTTGCACCAGTTGCTGCAATTGCCACACGATTAGCGCCAGCACCGGAGCGCTCAGCAGCAGAGTGATCAGGCGCGACTGTTCCTGCAGCGGTGAAAACTCGTGGATCAGTCCGGCGGATTCATCAAGCGACCACAGCAGCGGCAACAGCGCGGTGATGGCGAAGAGGAGGGGCGCGATCGCCGCCAATCCCCCCTGGCGGGCGGTAAGGGTCTGCTGATCACTCGAGCGCGATGCCGTCGGAATTCGCAGAACCAGCAGAGATCCCCAATCCGCAGGCCGCTTCCACAGGGCGACGGCCGGAGCCACAACACCAACGCCCCAGATCAGCAGGCGTTCCACCGGTGGAACCGGGCCAGGATCTGCGCCGGCCAACATCAGCCTGATCAATAGCAGCTCGAGCGGGATGGCCCCGATGGCGAGGCCTTGAAGCCAGAGCAGGGGCTCGCTGCGGGAGGGCACGACAGATCGCGGTATCAGGTGGTGAGTTTCCGGCGCTGCGTGACCATCTTGTAGGCCTCGATCCGGTCGCCGTCTTTCCAGTTGGCGAAGCGATCCGTGCCCACACCGCATTCGAAGCCGGTGGCAACCTCCTTGACGTCGTCCTTGTTGCGGCGCAGGGAGTCCAGATCTCCTTCGAACACCACCTGGCTGCCGCGATGGACCCGCACCCTGCAGTTGCGATGCAGTTTGCCGGTGGTGACGTAGCAGCCAGCCACAGCACTCTTGCCGATGGTGAACACGGCACGCACCTCGGCTTCGCCGAGGGGCTCCTCCACCAGTTCCGGTTCCAGCAGGCCTTCCATGGCCAGCTGGATGTCCTCCAGCAGTTTGTAGATCACGTCGTAATCGCGCACATCCACACCGGTGGCATCGGCCGCCTTCTTGGCACCCGAAGCCATGGAGGTGTTGAAGCCCACGATCACCGCCCCGGAGGCCGCGGCGAGATCGACGTCGGTTTCCGTGATCTCTCCCGGAGCCGAAAGCAGAACACGCACCTGCACTTCGTCTTTGGGCAGTTGCTCCAGCGATCCAAGGATCGCTTCAACCGAGCCCTGCACGTCGGCCTTGAGGATCAGGTTGAGCTCCTTGAGCTCACCCTCATTGGCCTGGCCGGACATGGCCGTGAGTGACACCCGGCGGGATGCCATCTGCTGCGCCAGGCGGGTCGCCCGGGCATCAGAGGCCCGATCACCGACGACAGCGCGTGCCGACTTCTCATCGGCATACACCTCGAATTCGTCGCCTGCCGTGGGCACCTCGCTGAAGCCGAGGGCCTCCACAGCACAGGAGGGGCCGGCTTCCTTCATCCGTGCTCCGGAATCGCTGACCATGGCGCGCACCTTGCCCAGCACCGGGCCGGCCGCCAGCACGTCGCCGGTTTTAAGGGTGCCGTTCTGCACCAGCAGCGTGGCCACCGGACCCTTGGCCTTGTCCAGATGGGCCTCGATCACGGTGCCGCGGGCCATCCGGTCCGGGTTGGCCTGCAGGTCCTCCACTTCGGTGACCAGCAGGATCATCTCCAGCAGCTTGTCGATGTTCTCGCCCTTGATGGCGCTCACAGGCACCATCACCACATCACCGCCCCACTCTTCCGCCAGCAGATTCTGCTCGGACAATTCCTGCTTCACCCGATCGGCTGAGGCGCCCTCCTTGTCGATCTTGTTGATCGCCACCACGATCGGCACCTCAGCGGCGCGGGCGTGGCTGATCGCTTCCAGCGTCTGTGGGCGCACGCCGTCGTCGGCGGCCACCACCAGAACGGCGACGTCCGTCACCTTCGTGCCGCGGGCACGCATGGCCGTGAAGGCTTCGTGGCCCGGTGTGTCGAGGAAGGTTAGTTTGCGGGCTTCCGCGTTGTGCTCGATCTCCACCTGATAAGCACCGATGTGCTGGGTGATGCCGCCGGCTTCGCCAGCAGCGACACGCGCCTTGCGGATCGCATCGAGAAGGCTGGTTTTGCCATGGTCGACGTGACCCATCACCGTGACCACCGGCGGACGGCGGATCAGATGTTTGAGGTCCTTCTCCTCGATCATCTCCACGGTCTTCTTCGCCGCTTCCTCCACGTCGTCCTGGAGAACCGGCACGCCGAATTCCTCGGCCACCGTCTCGATCGTGTTCATGTCCAGGGTCTGGGTGACCGTGGCGATGATCCCTTTGAAGAAGAGGGATTTGATGATTTCCGAGCTCTCGACGCTGAGCATGTCCGCCAGCTCCTGCACCGTGAGGTTGTCCTCCGGAACGATGAGCATCTCCGGCCGCACCTGGGCGGCCTCGCGGGCAGCGCGCAGTTCCATCGCCCGACGGCGTTGGCGTTGACGGGTGGTTTCCTTCTTCCGCTTCCGCATCGCCGCCATCGGCTTGGGAGCGGCCTTGCGCTGAGACTTCGGCTTGGCTGGTCGCGCCAGGCTGGCGGACAGCACCAAGGCCTGCTGCTCGCCGGCGAAACCGCCGGTTTCCGCGGTGAGGGCATCATCGTTCTCGCCGATGATGTGGACCTTCTGNCGCTGCTTCTGCGGCGAACGGCTGCGCAGGGCTTCCAGCTTGGCGCTGTCATCCCAGTCTGGACGTCCAGGGCGGCGTTGACCTCCGGGTGTACCGGGACGGAAACCACCGGGGCGACGTGGTGCGGTTGGCGCCGTGGGTCGGGCGACCGGAGGCGTGGCTGTTCCGGCAGCTTCGCCAGGCTTGGTGGGGGCATCGGGCCGGCGGGGGGCAGGCGCCGTCGGGCGTCCCACGGGCTTCTGCAATTGCATGAGCTCGCCNGGTGCCACGGGTTTGCGCATGCCGCCNGGCATGCCGGGGCGTTGCGGGCTGCCGGCACCGGGGCGTGTCGGCGGGGCAGGACGACCACCGCTGCCGGTGGAACTGCCGTCGCGGCGGATNGGTTTGCCCACCAATTCAAGGGTGCTGCCGCCGCTGCGGGCCGGGGCGCCAGGACGGGNGGGGCGACCGGGGCCACCAGCACGTTGCGGTGCACCGGTGCCGGGACGTTGCGGTGCGCCAGGACCACCACCCGGGCGGCGTGGCACCGGTTTNCCCACGAGTTCAGGCCGTGGTGNGGGACGTGCGGGCGCNCCNGCTTTGACAGGAGCTCCAGGGCGTGCGGGGGCTCCAGGCCGTTGTGGGGCACCGGCGCGGCCGACGATCTGGGGCTTGGGTGGCTGGCCCGGGGTGGGTCGGCTGGGGGCTGCCGCCGGACGGGGAGCCGGTTTCTCCGGCGTTGGACGGGAGGCTGCTGGACGGGCGGGCGGTGCAACCGGCTTGCTNACCACCTCCGGTTTTGCAGCCTGTGGGCGGGACGCTGGGGGANCTTGNGCTTCCGGCCTCGGTTTGGCCGCGACGGGTTTGGCCACCACCGGTTGGGGTTTCGTTACCGGCGGGCGACTTGGGGCACCGGCGACGGGCCTGGGCACCGGTTTGGATGGGGCCGGTCGGGCCGGGGCTGGTGCGGGCTTAGCAGCCGCAGGATTGGTTGGTGCGGCAGCTGGCACCGCTGGTTTGGCCGCCGCTGGTTTGGCGGCCTCTGGTTTGGGGGCCACGGGTCTGGCGGCTTCCGGCTTGACGACGTCCGCTTTGACAGCCGGCTTTGCNGGTGCGGCCGGCTTCGTGGGCACGGCTGGTTTCGGTTGAGCGGCGACCGGTTTGATCGGTGCCGCCTTTTTCACGGACAGGATCGCTTTNCCCGCAGCGGGTTTGGCGGCGGCCGGTGCCGCTGGAGCAACGCCATTCCCGTTTTTCTTCAGCAGGCTGCGGATCTGTCCAGCTTCGTCATCACTGATGGAGCTGCTGTGGCTTTTGGCCGCGATCGACAGCTTCTCGGCCGCATCCAGCACGTCCTTGTTCTCAAGGCCAAGATCCTTGGACAGCTCGTAAATTCTGACTTTGCCGCTGCTGGTCATTCAGGTCGGGTCTCCGGTCGGGCCGGGCACGAAGTGCCTCGGTGGCCACACGCAATGTGGGACCAATGTTCAGTTTGCCTCAGCGGACACTTCCGTCGCGGGACGGAGCCGCTGCTCCAGTGCTGCAAGAACCTCATCCGGCACCTGACAACGCAGGGCCTTCTGCAGTCGTTTGCGGCGACGGGCCTCCTCCAGACATTCTTCGCGTTGACAGAGATAGGCCGATCGGCCCATCCCGATGTCGACGCGAACCCCATCCTTGTGGTCACGGATCACCCGCCAGAGAGAGCGGCGATCCTGNAGCTGGCGGCAGGCCACACAGCGACGCAGGACGGGGCGCGGATTCACCGGGCCTCCTCGCGTTGATCGGTGTCGTCCTCTTCCGTGCCCGTTTCTTCAGGGTCGGCAGCNGCGTCCTCGANGGGTGCTTCTTCNATGGCTGATTCCTCCGCACCAATCTCTTCAGTGCTGACGTCTTCAGTGGTGAACTCNTCAGTCGTTGCGACTTGATCAGCTGCNCCGTCCTCCAGGTAGGCCTCTTCATCGACCGCGCCGTAGTCCTCCACGTCCTCCGGCAGTGGGTACAGCTCCCGCAGGCGGGCATCCTCCTCGGCCCGTGCCGCCTGCTCGGCAGCCAGCCGCTCCTCCGCCTCCAGCTGCAGCGCTTCCTCTTCTTCCCGTTGGGAGATCAGCTCGGCCACAACGGCGTCTTCGGCGGACTGGTCGTACTCCGTGGAGTTCTTGATGTCGATCTTCCATCCGGTGAGCCGCGCAGCCAGACGCACGTTCTGACCTTCACGGCCGATCGCCAGGCTGAGCTGATCGGGGGGCACCAGCACGTGGGCGTGCTGACCGACCGCATCCACCAGTCGCACCATTTCCACCCGGGCCGGGCTGAGCGAGTTGGCGATGTACTGACCGGGGTCCTGAGACCAGCGGATCACATCGATCTTTTCGCCACGCAGCTCGTTCACCACCTGCTGGATGCGTGAACCGCGGGCACCGATGCAGGCCCCCACTGGATCCACTTCCCGCTCGATGCTGTCGACCGCCACTTTGGTGCGGGGGCCAACGGAGCGTGATGGCGGGTTGGCTTCCCTGGCCACGGCCACGATCCGGACCGAGCCCTCCTGAATCTCCGGCACCTCGTTCTCGAACAGATACACCACCAGACCGGCGTTGGAGCGGCTGACGAACAATTGCGGGCCGCGGCGGGGCACCTCGCTCACCTCTTTGAGGAACACCTTGAANGTGGCGTTGGCGCGGTAGTTGTCGTTGGGNAGCTGGTCGCGGCGGGGCAATTCGGCCTCCACNTCAGGACGNCCCAGACCGGAACTCACCGCCATGATCACGGANTGGCGCTCGAAGCGGATCACCCGTGCCGTGAGCACCGGATCCTCCAGATCCGCGAACTCCTCCTGGATCATGCGGCGCTGNTGNTCNCGCANCTTCTGNGCCAGCACCTGNTTGGTGGTGGCGGCNGCCATNCGGCCGAAGTCCTCCTTCTCCGGTGTCACATCCAGTACAACCGTGTCACCCACCTGGGCGTCATCGGCCACCTGCATCACTTCGGACAGGGCGATCTGGTGGTCTTCGCTTTCCACCTCATCCACGATGATTTTGCTGGCCAGAACGCGATACCCCTCTTCATCGAGGTCCAGCCCTACATCGAAGTTGCTGAAGTACTCCTCATCGAAGGGGTCTTCGCTGATCCCCAGGTACAGCGTGCGTCGGTAGCGCTCATAGCCCTTGAGCAAGGCTTCACGCAGAGCGGCCTCCACCACCTGGGGCGGCAGCTTCTTCTCTTCGCTGATGTCGTCGATCAGGTTGCTGAGGCCAGGGAGAAGAACGAGTGCCATCGGGTCGAACGGTCAGAGGTGGGGGGAAAAGCGGTTGTTGCGGTTAAGCGCCTGGTGTCGTGAGGCGGACGCTGATCACGTGATCGCGGGCGAGGCGTTTGATGCGGCCGCGAATGTTGATCTGCAGCGTGGTGTCGTCCCTTTCCAGCAACAGGCCCTCAACCCGCTGCTCGGCTTCGTCGTTGGCGCGATGGACGACTTCCACGGGAAAACCCCGGAAGGTCTGGAAGTCGCGGTCGCTGGCCAGCTGTTCCCCGATGCCGGGACTGCTGATCTCCAGAACATACCCCTCGGTGATCAACTCGGAGGCCTCGAGCGCATCCCCAAGGATGCCGCTGAAGCCGGCGCAATCGTCCAGGCTCACATCTGCGCCACTGCTATGGCGGATCTGCACTTCTAGGGTCATCGGGCTCATGTGTGTGAGCAGCTGAAGGCTGCAGAGCTCGAAACCCTGTGCTCTGGCCACGTCGGTGGCCAAAGGTTCAAGTTCGGGAAGCAGGGGATGGGGCAAGGACAACTGAGATCGGGCCCGGCCCGACGTGCGTTTCAGTTGTGACCGATCTCCCTGGGGAGATGCCCGTCGGACACGAATTCAATGTATCCGACGACCTGCCGCCCGTCAGCAGGGTGATTTCAGCTCGATGCCAGGTCGATGCTCGGTGCATCGGGGAAGGCATCACCCTGCTGCTCCAAACCGCGGAGCTCGGGATCTTGGTTGATGCACTGCTGTTGCTGATCGGGTCCCTTCACGTACTGGCAGACCCGACTCCAGAGCTTGCTGCGGCTGCCGCGAGGACCACTGCTGAACTGAACGCTGTCTGGGTACCCCGCCTTTGATTCAATCTCCACCTGGCAGAGGGAGCAGCGCAGAAGTTCCGGGCTGGAATCAGTCACGGTTCGGTTGCGGAAGACGACGGGACATTAATCACCGCACCGCCACTCCGCAGACCGATCAGCGACATCCCTGCACGGAGACGCGGTAACTGAAACCGGTGGCCTTTGGATCCTTGTTGGCACCCACTTTGAAGTTCACCTGAGTGGTGCTCTTGCCCTGCACCTGGGCGAAGGGACCGAACATGCGGCCGGTGCCGAGGGGGGGCTGCAGCGCCTCATCCACAACCTTGAGATTGCTGCCGTCGCTGAATTTCAGAAACGCTTCGATTGGGTAGCTGGTGGAATCCGTGGAATCGGCGGTGAAAAACAGTTTGTAGCTGCTGTAGGGCTGGTCCACGATGAAATCCGTGTTCCAGTTGGTCCGACCGACGGTGTTGCCGATCAAACCCTTGGGCCGTTGCACTTGTTTCTTCACCACCGGTCCTTCCGCACCGACGGGCTTGAGAAAGGTGCAGGAAGCCTGAGCGGTGGCAGGTGCCAGCAGTAGCAGTCCGGCACCGGCAAGGAGCAGAGCGTTGATTCGCATCATCAGCACTTAGTTGGGTGAAACAGGCGTAAGAGGCGGACCTTCCTCGAAGCGTTCGAGCAGCACCTGGACGGGAATCTTCGTGCCGAAGCGGCAGGCGTTGGTCTCACTGGAGGCAAGGGTTCCATGCTCCCAGAATTTGTTGCTGCCGTTGCCGCCTCCGCAGAAGCCGAAGTAGTCGCAGCTGCTGTGGCAGCTGTCCACTCCGCTGGACATGTCCTTCATCAGGCGGCGGAACTGGTCGGTCTGGGTCGACTCAACCAGTGAAAGGTCCTTGAGATTGCCCAGGTTGAAGGTGCCGTAGCGGTCACTGGCGACGGAGAGCAGCTCTGGGTCGAAGGTGGAGAAGTTGCCCTGCCAGTCCACGCTGAGGATTGAGAACGGACGGTTGAGCTCGTTCTGGGTCATGCGCTGGTTCCCCTGGATCAGGGTGATCACCTGATCGAACTCACGAAGAACCACTGGGTAGCCGTCCTGCTCACTGAGACGCCAGAAGGCCCGCAGGAAGTCTCTGTACTTGGCTTCCATCTCCGACCCCTGCATGGAGGAGCTGGTGTGAATCCCCTCCTGCTCTTCAACGTTGAAGCCCACATCGTTGATGCCGTGATCGCGGAAGAAGCGGTACATCCGCTCCGGCTGCTCCATGGCATCGGCGGTGAGCACCGAGATGCAGTGGAAGGGCACGTCGTTGCGATGCAGGGCTTCAATTCCCTTCATCGCCAGGGCATGGGAGCCGCGACCGTTGCGGAAGCGACGGTGAGCGTCGTGAATCTCCTCCGGCCCATCCACGCTGATGCCAACCACGATGCGGTTGCGGTGGAAGCAATCGCACCAGGCATCGTTGATCAANGTGGCGTTGGTTTGAACGTGCTGGGTGAAATCCAGCTCCTCGGCACCGTGTTCCTTCAGGCTGCGCTGCAGAATCGCTGTGGCCTTGTCGTACCAGGTCGTCGGCAGTGTGAGTGGTTCGCCGGCATGCCACACCAGAGAAAATTCTGGGCCGGCGTAGGGGCTTTCCAGAATGCGGCGTACCAGCAGCGGCAGCATGTCCAGATCAAAGACCCGTTTCTTTTGCCGATCCGGCAGGTAGCAGTAGGAGCAATCGAGGTTGCACAGCGAGGTCGACTGCACAACCACGAGACCGATGGGCCCGAACCGACTTAGGTCGGGCCTGATGTTTGAGGAAACGATCACCAGTTGACGAATCCACCGCCACCGTTTTTCCAGCCACCGCCGCCGTTGCGCCAGCCGCCGTGGTAACCACCGTTGCCCCAGGTGTTGCGGCTATTGCCCCACTTGTTGCCGCTCTTGCCGTTCTTCCATTTGCCGGAGCCCCGGCTGTTGCTGAATTTTTTGCCCTTGCCATTACCCCACTTGCCCTTGGCGACCAGTTCGCCTTCCATGTCTGAGCCTTTGAGCAGGCTGCTCCAGTCGGTGTTACGGACCGCTTCGATCCGGGCTTCGATGCTGTTGGTTTTCTCCTGAGCATTCAGTTGCTCCGGTGCGGTGTAGGAGGAGCTGGCTTCGACGGTTTGACAGAGCACGGCGCTGGAGGCCAGNAGTGCTTGAAAGGCAATCAGTGAACGCTTCATGGCTGTTGATAGAGAAAGAAAGAGGGGAATCGAGGAGCAATCAGCTGCCCGGTGTCGCTGCGGTGTTGATTTCTGCTGTGATGCTGAGGATCAGTCCATACAGATTGCGAATCGTCTGTTGGCTCAGCCCCACATCGCTGCCAGGACCAATCCAGCGATTGATCATTTCTCTCGTGCCGGCATCACCATCCATGTAGGCCTGCATCATCTGGCCTAGAGCAATGTTGGTGGACGAGAGCAACTTGCCGTTGTCCTGCTTGACGATGCAGCTGATGCCGGAGCGTGCGTAGGGGCGGAAGGGCAGCAGAGAGGTTTTGTCGATTCGGCTGTTGGCGGCCAACCACAGGGTTCCTCCCCCCAGAATCGGAACTTCACCGGAGTAGAAGGCGTCTAATGCCTCCTTCGGGGTGTTGTAGTTCTTCAACGTGGCGCTTGGCGCCACGTTGCCCAGCACCTTGGCGGCGGGGGTGTCCTTCACCACACCGATGGTTAACCCCTCCAGGGATTCAGGGGTTCCATCCACGGTGGTGTCGCTGGCCATCAGNAGGCGCGTGCCGCCAACGCCGAAGGGGAGGCTGTATGTGACCTGGGTGGAGCGATTCCAGGTGAAGGCCACACCACAGGCGATGTCAGCTTTGCCTGAAACGACAGCCTGGATGCCGTCTTCAACAGACGAAGCTGGCCGATAGGTCACCTTGCTGCGATTGGACTGCATCCGGATCTGTTCGAGNACATCGACCCCGAGCCCCTCGTAGCCCGTATCCGTTTTTTGATACAGCGGCTTGACCTCCTCAAAGATCACGGCCTTCAGCGTTTTGCTTCCCGCGAAAGCTTGAGGAGTGAGGGCAACCGGGCCGGCCAGGGCAAGCAGGGCTGCCGCTGGAGCCAGAAATGCACGCATGCGAAAACAGCNTTTCCAGGACTCCTAGCTGAAATTTCCAGGCTTGTCCGCGCATCGCAATGGGCGCTGTGAGATTGCGATCGATTTGGACCAACACCTGTTTCTCCAGCTGGATCCGATCAAAAGAAAGCAATTCAGCCGTTTATGAATTGCGATATGCCCTATGGAAACTGTTGGCCGTGCTGGTGGCAGTGGCTTGTTCGGTCGGTGATGGAGCGTCCGTTTCAGCCCTGAAGCACAGCTTCTTCGCTGATGGGGTGCCCAGGGGGACTGGATAGCGCCCCTGGGCTGGTCCGATTCACCAGTTCACAAAACCGCCGCCGCCGTTTTTCCAGCCGCCACCATTGCGCCAACCGCCGTGATATCCACCGTTGCCCCAGGTGCGACGGCTGTTGCTCCACTTGTTGCCGCCCTTGCCGTTTTTCCATTTGCCGGATCCACGGCTGTTCTTGAACTTGTGTCCACCGCCATTGCCCCACTTGCTTTTGGCGACAAGGTCACCTTCGAGCTCTGGGCTGCTGAGCAGNGAGCTCCATGCTCCGNCACGAACAGCATTGATGCGGCTTTCGAGGCTGTTCGCAAGCTCGCTGTTGCTGTTGTGGAGTTGATCAGGAGCGCTGTACGTGGCGCTGGCCTCGGCGGTTTGGCAGAGGATCGCGCTGGAGGCGAGTAGGGCCTGAAAGGCGAGTAAGGANCGTTTCATTGGAGCTTGTTGGGNATTTGTGTGTCAAAAGCGGGGGTGGAACGCAAGGACTGCTTACTCAGCAGCAGTGGCTTCNGTTGTTGTCTCCACCTCAACCTCCTCGACGACCTCGTCAGGAGCCTTCACGTTGGTGGAGATCTCAGCGGTGGAGGCCAGCATCACGCGATACAGCCCACTGATGGTGGCTTCACTGAGCTTCACGCTGCTGTCGGGGCCGATCCAGCGATTGATCTCTTCGCGGGAGCCGGCATCGCCATCCACATAGGCCTGCATCATCTGCCCGATGGCCAGGTTGGCCGAGGCCAGCAGCTTGCCGTTGTCCTGTTTCACGATGCAGCTGATTCCTGATCGGCCGTAGGGGCGCACAGGAACCAACATCTTGTTGGTCTCGCCCTTGTTGGCTGCCAACCAGAGACTGCCTCCACCGAGGGCTTGAACCGTGTTGTCGTTCAGNGCAGCGAGAGCCTCGCTCGGTGTTTTGAACGGTGTGAGCTCGGCTTCGGGCACGACACTGCCNAGAACCTTGGCTGCTGCGGAGTCTTCCACCACCGCGACCTTGATGCCGNCCAGTGATTCCGGCGTGCCGTCAACACCGGCCGCGGCGAGCAGGCGAGTACCCCCGATGGCAAAGGGAAGGCTGTAGCTGAAGGTTTTGGCCCGTTCCCACGTGAAAGGAACGCCGCAAGCGATATCGGCTTTCCCGGAACTGATGCTTTCCAGGCCATCGTCCACGCTGGTGGCACGGGTGTAGCTGACGTCGCTCAGGCCTGCCTCACCGCGGATCTGGTTGAGAACCTCGATTGCAAGGCCCTCAACGCTGTCGCCATTGGCCTGGACCAGCGGCTTGTCGTCTTCAAAAATGACAGCCTTCAAGGTGCCTGTTGCAGAAGACTGTTCAGGGGATTTGGGCGCTTCAGATTCTGCTGATGGTTGACCTGTGCAAGCTGAGAGCAGGGCCATGGCCCCGAGGGCCAAGACAGCGCGAACGCGCATGAAACGAGTGCGTCTACATGCTCTGTTAACAACCGCGTTTTTGTCGCCACCGTTACCTGTGTCACATCGATCCAAATCGGTCGGATTCGTACCGTCGCTCGATTCCCCTACAACAGGGCAACAAACGCTGTGCCGCTGATGGTTGATCGATGGTTCCGAGCGCTATGCATCGGTCTGGTGTTCCTGATCGGCGTTCAGCCGGCTACGGCGTTGGAGCACAGCTTTGTCGCTGATGCGGCGCAAAAGGTGGCTCCCGCTGTCGTCCGGATCGACACCGAGCGCACCGTGGAGCGCCAGCGTTTTGATCCCACACTCATCGATCCGCTGCTGCGGGATCTGCTCGGCGATCCACCGTTCGGTCAGGAACGCGAGCGTGGGCAGGGATCCGGCGTCGTGATCAACGGTGATGGTCTGGTGCTCACCAATGCCCATGTGGTGGAGCGAGTGGAAACAGTGAGCGTCACCCTGGCCAACGGCGAACAGCGCGACGGAGAGGTTGTCGGTACAGATCCGGTGACTGATCTTGCCCTGGTGCGTCTGGACGGCCGTGATCTGCCGCCCCAGGCCCCTCTCGGTGATTCGGAAGCGATGCAGGTCGGGGACTGGGCCATTGCTCTGGGCACACCGTTCGGTCTGGAACGAACCGTGACCCTCGGCATCGTCAGCAGCTTGCATCGCAACATCAACAGCCTGGGTTTCTCCGATAAGCGGCTCGATCTGATCCAGACCGATGCAGCGATCAACCCTGGAAATTCCGGTGGTCCCCTGGTGAATGGCGATGGCGAGGTGATCGGCATCAACACCCTGGTGCGTTCCGGACCCGGGGCGGGTCTGGGCTTTGCCATCCCGATCAACCTGGCCCGGCGCGTCGCTGATCAGCTCCAGGAGCAAGGTGAGGTGGTGCACCCCTACATCGGCCTGCAGCTGGTGGCCCTTACAGCCCGCATTGCCCGTGAGCACAACAACGACCCCAATGCCCTGGTTCAGCTGCCGGAGCGCCGTGGTGCCCTGGTGCAGAGCGTGTTGCCCGATGGCCCTGCCGAGAAGGCCGGTCTGCGCCGTGGCGACCTTGTGATCGCTGTTGAAGATCGTTCTGTTGATGATCCACAGGCTTTGCTCGAAGTGGTGGATGCGGCACGGCTGGGAATGCCCCTGCCGTTGAAAGTGCTGCGCAATGGCAAGGAGCTCACCCTGTCGGTGAAACCAGCCCCGCTTCCAGGGCTGGCCTGACCTGAAACCCTTGCTACGGTCGCGCCCATCGATTCCGGTTTGATGGCAGACCTCCAGTCCCAGATGAAGCAGGCAGTGGCCGATGCCGCCGTGCAGCAGATCAAGGACGGCATGGTCCTGGGCCTGGGGTCTGGTTCAACCGCTGCGCTGATGATCAAGGCGCTGGGCGCCAAGCTGGCCAGCGGCGCNCTTAAGGACATCGTCGGCGTTACGACCTCGTTTCAGGGGGAGGTGCTGGCGGCAGAGCTGGACATCCCCTTGCTCAGTCTCAATGCCGTGGAGCGCATCGACTTGGCCATTGATGGTGCCGATGAAGTCGATCCCGGTTTTCAGCTGATCAAGGGTGGCGGTGCCTGTCACGTTCAGGAAAAACTGGTGGCCGCCCGTGCTGAACGATTTGTGGTGGTGGTGGACTCCACCAAGCTGGTGGAGCGTCTCAATCTCGGATTTCTGTTGCCGGTCGAGGTGCTGCCGGGGGCCTGGCGTCAGGTGCAGCAGCAGTTGGCTGCCCTCGGGGGCAGTGCTGAATTGCGCATGGCCCAGCGCAAGGCCGGACCGGTGGTCACCGACCAGGGCAATCTCGTGCTCGACGTGAAGATGAACGACGGCATCGATGATCCGGCTGCTCTGGAGTTGGCGATCAACAACATCCCTGGAGTGCTCGAGAACGGCTTGTTCGTCAACCTTGCCGATGAGGTGTTGATCGGCGAGATCACCGATGGAGTCGCTGGCGTTCGCAGCCTTGAGAAACGCCTCAGCTGAGGCGTTGTCGCACCGACTCAGCGTGGCTGTGCAGCCCTTCGCTGGCCGCCAGCTCACACACGGCTGAAGCCGTTGCTTCAAGAGCGGCTCGGTTGAACTGGATCATTGAGGTGTGGCGCATGAAGGTCTCCACGCTCAGCGCGCCGCTGAAACGAGCGGCTGCGCAAGTGGGCAATGTGTGGTTTGGGCCGGCCAGGTAGTCGCCAACCGCCTCCGGCGACCAGGGGCCAAGAAAGATGGCACCGGCATTCTGGATCCGATCCGCCAGGGCCTCCGGACGTTCCACCAACAGTTCCAGATGTTCCGGAGCAAAGTCGTCGCTCAGCCGGGCGCAGGTTTCCAGGTCGTCGCAGACCACCACAAGTCCCCAGTCCCGCAGGGAGGCCTCACAGATGGCGCGTCGGGGGTGATCCTCCAGCTGCCGGCCGATGGCGCCGCCGATGGTTTCGGCCAATTCATGGTCGGTGGTGATCAGCACGGCGGAGGCCAGGGGATCGTGCTCCGCCTGCGCCAGCAGATCTGAAGCCACCTGGTCGGGGTTGGCACTCTGATCGGCGATCACCAGCACCTCGCTGGGACCGGCCAGGGAATCAATGCCCACCTGGCCATAGACCGCCTGTTTGGCGAGGGTCACGTAGATGTTGCCTGGCCCGCTGATCACATCGACCTTCGCAACGCTTTCGGTGCCGAAGGCCATGGCCGCAATGGCCTGAGCACCACCGATGCGCAGCACTGTTCGAACCCCTGCCAGATGGGCCGCCGCCAGAACAACGGGGTTCACCTGGCCATCGGCACCAGCTGG
The DNA here is from genome assembly GCA_002170825.1 of Cyanobacteria bacterium TMED177. Classification (GTDB taxonomy): domain Bacteria; phylum Cyanobacteriota; class Cyanobacteriia; order PCC-6307; family Cyanobiaceae; genus Parasynechococcus. The sequence goes on along the minus strand of NHIA01000031.1, from coordinate 36,381 downwards.
CGAACAGATCACGGTGTGCCCAACACCGGCCACCCTGGCCGGCACGGCGTTCATCAACACCGTGCTCGGATAGGCGGCCCGCCCGCCGGGTACATACAGGCCAGCGCGCTGCACGGGTCGCCAGCGACGTCCCAGTTGTTCTCCATGGACCCCATCCATGCGGATGTCCGCTGGCCGCTGGCGTTGGTGGAACTCACTGATCCGCCGGTGTGCCAGGTCCAGGGCATCCCTCAGGTTGTCGGAAAGACCAGTCCAGGCCTGCTTCAATTGCGCCTCCGGAACGGCCATCGGCCTGGGATCGAAGCCGTCGAAACGCTCGGTGAATTCAGCAACGGCGGCGTCGCCGCGGTCGCGTACGGCATGAATGATGGCGTCGACTCGATCACGCACATCCCGCTGTTGGGAGCTGTCTGTGCGCCGGGTCAGCCGCAGCAATTCCGCCTCGGCCTGTTGCACATCCCGAACACAACGCAGGGGGAAGGCCGCTGAACTGCTCTCGGGCAAGACGGGGGTGGTCGTCGATCGATTCAAATTAAGGCCAGAGGGGTGAGGGGCCGACGAGTATGGTGTTGAATTGTTCGCAACGTTTCAGCCTCAGTGGCCAATAACAAAGCAGCGAAGAAGCGGATCGAGATCGCCGAACGCAATCGTGTGCGCAACCGCACCTACAAATCCTCCATGCGCACGTTGATGAAGCGCTGCTTCACCGCCTGTGATTCCTATCAAGCAACACCTGGCGATGACGCCAAGGCGAGCGTCCAGGCCTCGTTGCGGGCTGCCTTCAGCAAAATCGACAAGGCCGTGAAGGTGGGTGTGCTGCATCGCAACAACGGTGCCAATCAGAAGTCCCGCCTGAGTGCCGCTGTCCGCAAGGTGCTTGAGCCGGCCAGCTGATTCCCTTAGACGGCAGGCAGAATGGGTCGGAAGCGCGTTTCGACCCTGCTGTGTCGTCCACTCCGACGCTGATCGACAGCCACTGTCACATCGTCTTCCGCAATTTCGACGAGGATCTCGACGACGTCGCAGCCCGCTGGCGAGAAGCCGGGGTGAAGGCGTTGCTTCATGCCTGTGTTGAGCCGTCCGAGATTCCGGCGATCCGTGCCTTGGCAGATCGCTTCCCGGAGATGCGCTACTCGGTGGGGGTGCATCCGTTGGACACCGAGCATTGGTGTGACGACACGGTGGATGTGTTGCGGCGTGCGGCACTCGATGACATCCGCGTGGTCGCCATCGGTGAGCTCGGCCTGGATCTGTTCCGCGAGAAGAACCTTGAGCAACAGCTCGGGGTGCTGCGTCCTCAGCTTGATCTGGCCGTGGAGCTTGATCTCCCCGTGATCATCCACTGCCGCGATGCAGCGGAGCCAATGCTCCAAGAGCTGCGTGCTCGTATGCCGGAAGGCCGTTGCCCGCGCGGGGTGATGCACTGCTGGGGGGGAACGCCGGAGGAGATGAACGGATTCCTCGCATTGGGCTTCTACATCAGCTTCAGCGGCACGGTCACCTTCCCCAAGGCCCTGCCGACCCACGACTGTGCTCGTCAGGTTCCCGACGATCGCTTCCTTGTGGAAACCGACTGTCCGTTCCTGGCACCGGTGCCCCGGCGCGGGAAGCGCAATGAGCCCGCTTTCGTGGCCTCGGTGGCCAACAGGGTGGCGGAGCTGCGTGGTGTTGATCTCGACACCGTCGCTGCCAGCAGTACCGCCAATGCCCGCCGACTGTTCGGACTTCCCTAAAGGACGTCCTGGGACATCGACACCGATATGTAAGATGTTGTATTGGCCTGGCCATGGATCCGGTTCGCCTGATCTGTGGAGCCCGAAGCGTCCATTCCCTTCCGGTGCACTTGTCGTCGTCAGCTGATCTGGCCCGCGATCTCTGAGCTTTAAAGCGGCGCTGCCGGTTCTCCTGTGGGAACTGGCAGCCGCCGCTTTTGCTGCTTCGGATCGCTGTGGTTGTGCTGACAGCGTTTGTCCAGGTTTCGTCCCTTTCGTCCTCTCTGCCGGTCCCCGCATGAGCAGCAGCGCGATTCAGGTCGCCAAGACCGCCACCTATCTCCCCGATCTGGTGGAGGTACAGCGGGCCAGCTTCAAGTGGTTTCTGGATCTGGGCTTGATCGAGGAGCTGGAGAGCTTCTCGCCCATCACCGACTACACCGGCAAATTAGAACTGCATTTCATCGGCAGNGAGTACCGCCTGAAGCGNCCTCGCCACGATGTGGAAGAGGCCAAGCGCCGCGATGCGACCTTCGCCTCACAGATGTATGTGACCTGCCGTCTGGTCAACAAGGAGACCGGCGAAATCAAGGAGCAGGAGGTCTTCATCGGCGAGCTGCCGTTGATGACCGAACGCGGCACGTTCATCATCAACGGTGCCGAGCGCGTGATCGTCAATCAGATCGTGCGCAGCCCGGGCGTCTATTTCAAAGATGAAATGGACAAGAACGGACGCCGCACCTACAACGCCAGCGTCATTCCGAACCGTGGCGCCTGGCTGAAGTTCGAGACCGATAAGAACGATCTGCTTCACGTCCGCGTCGACAAGACCCGCAAGATCAATGCGCACGTGCTGATGCGGGCCATGGGCCTGTCGGACAACGATGTGCTCGACAAGCTGCGGCACCCGGAGTTCTACAAGAAGTCGATTGATGCCGCCAACGATGAAGGCATCAGTTCTGAGGATCAGGCGCTGCTGGAGCTCTACAAGAAGCTGCGGCCCGGTGAACCCCCATCCGTGACCGGTGGTCAGCAACTGCTGCAGACCCGTTTCTTCGATCCCAAGCGCTACGACCTCGGGCGCGTTGGTCGTTACAAGATCAACAAGAAGCTGCGGCTCACGATCCCAGACACGGTGCGCACCCTCACCCACGAGGACGTGCTGTCCACCCTGGATTACCTGATCAACCTTGAGCTCGATGTCGGTGGCGCCAGCCTTGATGACATCGATCACCTGGGCAACCGTCGCGTCCGTTCTGTCGGTGAGCTGCTGCAGAACCAGGTGCGCGTGGGTTTGAACCGTCTCGAGCGGATCATCAAAGAGCGGATGACGGTTGGTGAGACCGATTCGCTCACGCCAGCCCAGCTTGTGAACCCCAAGCCGCTGGTGGCGGCAATCAAGGAGTTCTTCGGCTCCAGCCAGCTGAGCCAGTTCATGGATCAGACCAATCCCCTGGCTGAGCTCACCCACAAGCGCCGCATCTCGGCCCTTGGCCCTGGAGGTCTGACCCGGGAGCGTGCCGGCTTCGCTGTGCGCGACATTCACCCTTCCCACTACGGCCGCCTCTGCCCGATCGAGACGCCGGAAGGTCCGAATGCCGGTCTGATCAACTCGCTGGCCACCCATGCTCGCGTCAATGAGTACGGCTTCATCGAGACCCCCTTCTGGAAGGTCGAGAACGGTGTGGTGATCAAGGAAGGTGATCCCATCTACCTGTCCGCTGACCGTGAAGATGAGGTGCGNGTGGCCCCCGGNGACGTGGCCACGGACGATGACGGTCGGATCAAGGCTGAGTTGATCCCGGTGCGTTACCGCCAGGACTTCGAGAAGGTGCCTCCGGAACAGGTTGATTACGTCGCCTTGTCACCCGTGCAGGTGATCTCCGTGGCGGCCTCGCTGATCCCCTTCCTCGAGCACGACGACGCCAACCGCGCCCTGATGGGATCCAACATGCAGCGGCAGGCTGTGCCCCTGTTGCGTCCAGAGCGTGCCCTGGTCGGAACGGGTCTGGAGACCCAGGTGGCCCGTGACTCCGGCATGGTTCCGATCTCCCGGGTCAACGGCACGGTCGCCTTCGTTGATGCCACCGCGATCGTTGTCCATGACGAGGACGGCAATGAGCACACCCACTACCTGCAGAAGTACCAGCGTTCCAACCAGGACACCTGTCTGAACCACCGCCCGATCGTCCGCTGCGGCGACCAAGTGATCGTGGGACAGGTGCTGGCGGACGGTTCCGCCTGTGAGGGCGGTGAGATCGCCTTGGGCCAGAACGTCCTGATCGCCTACATGCCCTGGGAGGGTTACAACTTCGAGGATGCCCTGCTGGTGAGTGAGCGTCTGGTGACGGACGACCTCTACACCTCGGTGCACATCGAGAAGTACGAGATCGAGGCGCGTCAGACCAAGCTCGGACCCGAGGAGATCACCCGCGAGATCCCGAACGTCGCCGAGGAGAGCCTCGGCAACCTGGACGAGATGGGCATCATTCGCGTTGGTGCCTTCGTGGAAAGCGGCGACATCCTGGTGGGCAAGGTGACGCCCAAGGGTGAATCCGACCAGCCTCCGGAGGAGAAGCTGCTGCGCGCAATCTTCGGCGAGAAGGCCCGCGATGTTCGCGATAACTCGTTGCGGGTGCCCGGCACCGAGCGGGGACGCGTTGTGGACGTCCGCATCTACACCCGAGAGCAGGGCGATGAACTGCCCCCCGGCGCCAACATGGTGGTGCGGGTCTACGTCGCCCAGCGGCGCAAGATCCAGGTGGGCGACAAAATGGCCGGCCGCCACGGCAACAAGGGCATCATCAGCCGCATCCTTCCCCGGGAGGACATGCCCTATCTGCCGGATGGCACTCCTGTGGACATCTGCCTCAACCCCCTCGGGGTACCGAGCCGGATGAATGTGGGACAGGTGTTTGAGCTGCTGATGGGCTGGGCTGCGTCCAACCTCGATTCCCGCGTGCGGATCGTGCCGTTTGATGAAATGCACGGCGCCGAGATGTCGCAGGAAACCTGCGAAGCCTTCCTGCAGGAGGCCGCCAGGCAACCGGGCAAGGCTTGGGTCTACAACCCCGATGACCCCGGCAAGCTGGTGCTGCGTGATGGCCGTACCGGCCAGCCCTTCGACCAACCCGTGGCTGTGGGTTACGCCCACTTCCTCAAGCTGGTGCACCTGGTGGACGACAAGATCCATGCCCGTTCCACCGGCCCCTACTCCCTGGTCACCCAGCAACCGCTGGGCGGCAAGGCTCAGCAGGGCGGCCAGCGACTCGGCGAGATGGAAGTTTGGGCGCTCGAGGCCTATGGCGCCGCGTACACCCTGCAGGAACTGCTCACCGTCAAATCCGACGACATGCAGGGCCGCAACGAGGCGCTCAACGCCATCGTCAAGGGCAAGCCGATCCCCCGTCCTGGCACGCCCGAGTCCTTCAAGGTGCTGATGCGCGAACTCCAGTCCCTGGGACTGGACATCGCGGTCTACACCGATGAAGGCAAGGAGGTGGATCTGATGCAGGACGTGAACCCGCGTCGCAGCACTCCCAGCCGTCCCACCTACGAGTCCCTGGGCGTCGCGGATTACGACGAGGACTGACGGACCGAACGGATCACAACGACTGACACCCCTTCCTCCAACCTCCGTCCATGACCAACAGCAACCTCCGCACCGAGAACCACTTCGATTACGTCAAGATCACCCTTGCCTCTCCGGAACGGGTGATGGAGTGGGGTCAGCGCACCCTGCCCAATGGCCAGGTGGTGGGTGAGGTCACCAAACCCGAGACCATCAACTACCGCACGCTCAAGCCCGAGATGGACGGGCTGTTCTGCGAAAAGATCTTTGGCCCGTCCAAGGACTGGGAGTGCCACTGCGGCAAGTACAAGCGGGTGCGTCACCGCGGCATCGTCTGTGAACGCTGCGGTGTGGAGGTCACCGAAAGCCGGGTGCGTCGTCACCGCATGGGCTTCATCAAGCTGGCCGCTCCGGTGTCCCACGTCTGGTACCTGAAAGGGATCCCCAGCTATGTGGCCATCCTGCTGGACATGCCGCTCCGCGATGTGGAGCAGATCGTCTACTTCAACTGCTACGTGGTGCTGGATCCCGGCGACCACAAGGATCTGAAGTACAAACAGCTGCTCACCGAGGACGAGTGGCTCGAGATTGAGGACGAGATCTACGCCGAGGAATCGGAGATCGAAAATGAGCCGGTGGTGGGCATCGGTGCTGAAGCGCTGAAGCAGCTGCTGGAGGACCTCACCTTGGACGAGGTGGCGGAACAGCTGCGTGAGGAGATCAACGGCAGCAAGGGCCAGAAGCGGGCGAAGCTGATCAAGCGTCTGCGCGTGATCGATAACTTCATCGCCACAAGTGCCCGTCCCGAGTGGATGGTGCTGGATGTGATTCCGGTGATTCCCCCTGATCTGCGCCCGATGGTGCAGCTCGATGGCGGTCGCTTTGCCACCAGCGACCTGAACGATCTCTACCGGCGGGTGATCAACCGCAACAACCGCCTGGCGCGACTGCAGGAGATCCTTGCCCCGGAAATCATCGTCCGCAACGAAAAGCGGATGCTGCAGGAAGCCGTTGATGCCCTGATCGACAACGGCCGTCGTGGTCGGACCGTCGTCGGTGCCAACAACCGACCGCTCAAGTCACTCAGCGACATCATCGAGGGCAAGCAGGGCCGCTTCCGCCAGAACCTCCTGGGTAAACGGGTCGACTACTCCGGGCGTTCCGTGATCGTGGTCGGTCCGAAGCTCAAGATGCACCAGTGCGGCCTGCCCAAGGAGATGGCGATCGAGCTGTTCCAGCCTTTCGTGATCCATCGCCTGATCCGCCAGAACATCGTCAACAACATCAAAGCGGCCAAGAAGCTGATCCAGCGGGCCGACGACGAGGTGATGCAGGTGCTGCAGGAAGTGATCGAAGGCCACCCGATCATGTTGAACCGCGCGCCGACGCTGCACCGCCTCGGCATCCAGGCGTTCGAACCGAAATTGGTGGATGGCCGCGCCATTCAGCTGCACCCATTGGTTTGCCCAGCGTTCAACGCTGATTTCGACGGTGACCAGATGGCCGTCCACGTGCCCCTGGCGATCGAAGCCCAGACCGAAGCCCGCATGCTGATGCTGGCCAGCAACAACATCCTTTCGCCGGCGACTGGCGAGCCCATCGTCACGCCGTCCCAGGACATGGTGTTGGGGTCCTACTACCTCACTGCCCTGCAGCCTGGAGCTGCGCAGCCTGAGTTCGGTGATCGCAGCCGCACTTACGCCAGCCTCGAGGATGTGATCCATGCCTTCGAAGACACCCGAATTGGTCTGCACGACTGGGTTTGGGTTCGCTTCAGCGGTGAAGTCGAAGACAACGACGAGCTCGAACAGCCCATCAAGAGCGAAACCCTCAGCGATGGCACCCGTATCGAGCAGTGGACCTACCGCCGCGATCGTTTTGATGAGGACGGTGCGCTGATCAGCCGCTACATCCTCACCACGACAGGCCGTGTGGTGATGAACCACACCATCATCGGCGCCGTGGCCGCCGCCTGAGTCCTTCCCGTTTCGCCAGACCTTCCTTCCCTCATCCGCGCGCAGCCATGACCTCCTCCTCCAAATCCCGCAAGTCCAGCAAGGCCGCCAAGGACGCCAAGAACGCCACTCCGGCCACTGAGAGAGCGTCCCGTCCGTTGAGCAAGACACCACCGCCGTTCCGCAACCACGTGGTCGACAAGCGGGGGCTGAAGCAACTGGTGGCCTGGGCATACAAGAACCACGGCACGGCAGTCACCTCAGAGATGGCTGACAAACTCAAGGATCTCGGCTTCCGTTACGCCACCCAGGCCGCCGTTTCGATTTCGGTGAACGATCTCCAGGTTCCCGAGGCCAAGAAGGCCCTTCTTGGGGAAGCTGAGGAACAGATCACGGCCACCGAGGAGCGTTACCGGCTCGGCGAGATCACGGAAGTGGAGCGTCACACCAAGGTGATCGACACCTGGACTGAGACGAATGAGCGTCTGGTGGATGCGGTCAAGAAGAACTTCAACCAGAACGCACCGCTGAACTCGGTGTGGATGATGGCCAACTCCGGTGCCCGGGGGAACATGTCCCAGGTCCGTCAGCTGGTGGGTATGCGCGGCCTGATGGCCAACCCGCAGGGCGAGATCATCGACCTGCCGATCCGCACCAATTTCCGTGAAGGGCTGACGGTCACGGAATATGTGATCTCCTCCTACGGCGCCCGCAAGGGTCTTGTGGACACCGCCCTGCGTACGGCGGACTCGGGCTACCTGACGCGCCGTCTGGTCGACGTGGCCCAGGACGTGATTGTTCGGGAAGACGACTGCGGCACCACCCGTCACATCGTGGTGGAGGCTGAAGATGGACGTTTCGGTAACCGTTTGGTNGGNCGCCTCACGGCATCCCAGGTNGTGAGCGCNGANGGNGAGGTGCTGGCNGAGNGGGACACCGAAATCGACCCACCCCTGTCGAAACGCATCGAAAAGGCAGGGGTCACAGCAGTGAGCGTGCGCTCGCCACTGACCTGCGAGGCCAATCGTTCCGTCTGCCGCAAGTGCTACGGCTGGGCTCTTGCCCACAACGAACTCGTCGACCTCGGTGAAGCCGTCGGCATCATCGCGGCCCAGTCCATCGGTGAGCCGGGCACCCAGCTCACCATGCGGACGTTCCACACCGGTGGTGTGTCCACCGCAGAAACCGGAGTGGTCCGCTCCACCGTTGCTGGCACGGTCGAGTTCTCGGCCAAGGCCCGCGTGCGTGATTACCGGACGCCCCATGGCGTCAATGCCCAGCAGGCCGAGGTGGATTTCAACCTCACGATCAAGCCTTCAGGCAAAGGCAAGGCCCAGAAGATCGAGGTCAGCAATGGCTCTCTGCTGTTTGTCGAGAACAACCAGGACATCGAGGCTGATGTCATCGTCGCCCAGATCGCGGCCGGTGCCGTCAAGAAGAGCGTGGAGAAGGCCACGAAGGATGTGATCTGCGATCTGGCTGGTCAGGTGCGCTACGAGGATGCGATCCAGCCCCGGGAAGTCACCGACCGCCAGGGCAACATCACGCTCAAGGCCCAGCGTCTGGGACGGATGTGGGTTCTGGCCGGAGACGTGTACAACCTGCCGCCCAATGCCCAGCCCGTGGTTGCCGGTCAGACCCAGGTCACCGAAGGCCAGGTGCTGGCTGAAGCCAGCCAGCGCAGTGAGTACGGCGGTGATGTGCGACTGCGCGACTCCATCGGTGATTCACGCGAGGTTCAGATCGTCACCACGGCGATGACCCTCAAGGATTTCAAGCTCCTGGAGGAATCCACCCATTCCGGCGAGATCTGGAATCTGGAAGCGAAGGACGGCACCCGGTACCGCCTCAACACCATCCCCGGCAGCAAGATCGGTTCCGGTGAAGTGATCGCCGAACTGGCCGATGACCGCTTCCGCACCAGCACCGGCGGCATGGTGAAGTTCGCCCCTGGCCTGGCGATCAAGAAGGCACGCTCAGCCAAGAACGGCTACGAGGTCAACAAGGGCGGCACGTTGCTGTGGGTCCCCCAGGAGACCCACGAGATCAACAAGGACATCTCTCTGTTGATGATCACCGACGGTCAGTGGATCGAAGCCGGCACCGAGGTCGTCAAGGACATCTTCAGTCAGACCGCAGGCATCGTCACCGTCACCCAGAAGAACGACATCCTGCGCGAGATCATCGTCCGCAGCGGCGATTTCCATCTCAGCAGCGACAGCAAGGCGCTGGAACGCTTTGAGGGTGACGGGCAGATGGTCAACCCCGGCGAGGAGATCACCAAGGGGCTGACGATCGAAGAGATGAAGTTCGTCCAGTCCGTTGAGACCCCCGAAGGCAAGGGCCTGCTGTTGCGTCCGGTGGAGGAGTACACAATCCCCAATGAAGCCCAGCTTCCCGAGCTCTCCCATGTGAAGCAGGCGAATGGGCCGCATCTCGGCATCAAGGCCACCCAGCGCCTCGCCTTCAAGGACGGAGAGCTGATCAAGTCTGTTGAGGGTGTTGAGCTGCTCAAGACGCAGCTGATCCTTGAGACGTTCGACACCACCCCCCAGATGACCGTGGATGTCGAGCAAGCACCCGACAAGCGGGCCAAAACGATCTCCCGGTTGCGTCTCGTGATCCTGGAATCGATCCTGGTGCGTCGCGACACCATGTCTGACTCCAGCCATGGTTCAACCCACACCGAGCTTCAGGTGGAGGATGGTGTCACCGTCAAAGCCGGCGAGGTGGTCGCCACCACGCAGATTCTCTGCAAGCAGGCGGGTGTGGCCCAGTTGCCCGAGGCCACGGAGGCTGAGCCTGTGCGACGCCTGATCGTGGAACGTCCCGAGGACACCACCACCATCAGCACCTCCGGCAAGCCCGTGGTCGCAATCGGCCAGCGCATTGTTGATGGCGAACTGCTGGCGGAGGCTGAGCCCACCAATTTCTGTGGTGAAGTTGAGGCCGTGGATGGCAACAGCGTCACCCTGCGTCTGGGTCGTCCCTACATGGTGTCGCCCGATTCGGTTCTGCACGTCCGAGACGGTGACCTTGTCCAGCGGGGAGATGGTCTTGCCCTGCTGGTGTTTGAACGTCAGAAGACCGGGGACATCGTTCAGGGTCTGCCGAGAATTGAGGAATTGCTGGAGGCCCGTCGCCCTCGCGAGTCGGCGGTGCTGTGCAAAAAGCCAGGCACGGTTGAGATCAAGCAGGGAGACGACGACGATTCGATCACCGTCACCGTGATTGAGGCTGACGATGCCATCGGCGAATACCCGATCCTGCTCGGACGCAATGTGATGGTCAGCGACGGCCAGCAGGTCACGGCCGGTGAGCTGCTCACCGATGGTCCGATCAACCCCCACGAGCTGCTCGAGTGCTTCTTCGAGGACCTGCGCAGCCGCAAGCCGCTGATGGATGCGGCTCAGGAAGCGATCGCCAACCTTCAGCACCGCTTGGTGACTGAGGTTCAGAACGTGTACAAGTCGCAGGGTGTTTCCATCGACGACAAGCACATCGAGGTGATCGTGCGGCAGATGACCAGCAAGGTGCGGGTTGAGGATGCCGGCGACACCACGCTGCTGCCCGGTGAGCTGATTGAGCTGCGTCAGGTGGAGGACACCAACCAGGCCATGGCCATCACCGGCGGTGCTCCAGCGGAGTTCACCCCGGTGCTGCTGGGGATCACCAAAGCGTCCCTCAACACCGACAGCTTCATCTCGGCTGCCTCCTTCCAGGAGACCACCCGGGTGCTGACCGAAGCGGCGATCGAGGGCAAGAGCGACTGGCTGCGGGGGCTGAAGGAGAACGTGATCATTGGCCGTCTGATCCCGGCCGGCACNGGCTTCAGCGGCTTCGAGGAGGAGCTTCAGAAGGAGGCCGGCCCCCATCCGGACATCCTTTCCGAGGACCCCGCCGGATACCGCCGCATGCAGAACCTGCGTCCGGATTACACGGTGGAGATGCCTCCAGCCGCCAGCTCCAGTGCCGTGTTGGATGACCCCAGCGATGCCGATATGGAGGCCACCCGCACGCGTCACAACATCGATCCCTCCACGAGCAATTTCGCCGCATTTGTCCGTCCTGAGTCCGACAATGAACTCAAGGAAGAGCTTGTGGTCGATGCCGAGGCCGTCGAAGGTCTCCAGGAGGAAGGCCTGCTCTCCGACGATTGAGCACCGCTCATTCGGATCCCATCACTGATCGTTCCATGCTCGAGCCCACTGAAATTCCGCAGCGTCGCCTGCCCCGCTTCGGCTTTCATGGCCACACCGAAAAGCTGAACGGTCGTCTTGCCATGCTTGGCTTCATTGCCTTGCTGGTGGTGGAGGTGAAGCTTGGCCACGGTCTGTTGATCTGGTGAATCAGGCATTGCTCGGTCGCACAGCGGCCGAGCTTCAGGACTGGGCGGTGTCCCAGGGGCAGAAGGCCTTCCGTGGCCGACAGCTCCATGACTGGCTCTACGCCAAGGGAGCACACTCGCTCGATGAGATCACCGTGTTGCCCAAGGCCTGGCGGTCCGACCTGGTGGCTCAGGGGGTGAAGGTCGGCCGTCTCAAGGAGGTTCACCGCTCGGTGGCGGCCGATGCCACCACCAAGTTGCTGCTGTCGACCGATGACGGTGAGACGATTGAAACGGTCGGAATTCCCACCGATCAGCGGCTCACGGTGTGTGTGTCCAGTCAGGTGGGTTGTCCGATGGCCTGTCGTTTCTGCGCCACGGGCAAGGGGGGGTTGCAGCGATCACTGCAGACCCACGAGATCGTTGATCAGGTGTTGAGTGTGCGAGAGGCGATGGACCGCCGCCCATCCCACATCGTGTTCATGGGCATGGGTGAACCGCTGCTCAACAGCGAGGCCGTGCTCAAGGCGATCCGTTGCCTCAACGATGATCTCGGCATCGGTCAGCGTCGCATCACCGTCAGCACCGTTGGCGTGCCGAAAACCCTGCCGCAGCTGGCGGAACTGGCGCTGAAGACGCTTGGGCGGGCCCAGTTCACCCTGGCGGTGAGCTTGCACGCGCCCAACCAGGCGTTGCGGGAGGAGTTGATCCCCACAGCCCACGCCTATCCCCTCGACGCCCTGTTGGAGGATTGCCGCCATTACCTGGCCCTGACGGGACGCCGCGTCAGTTTTGAGTACATCCTCCTGGGGGATCTGAACGATCGGCCCGAGCATGCCCAGGAATTGGCGGATCGCGTTGGTGGCTTTCAGAGCCACGTGAACCTGATCGCGTACAACCCGATTGAGGAGGAGGAGTTCCAGCGGCCCACCCGCGCCCGGATCGATGCGTTTCAGCGTGTGCTCGAACGCCGGGGTGTTGCCGTCAGTCTGCGGGCGAGCCGCGGCCTCGATCAGAACGCTGCCTGTGGTCAGCTGCGGCGCCAACGTCAGCTCGGATAAGCCGTCATCCGCGCATGCAGCTTGATGTCCGCGCCGTAGGTGAGATCAAACATCCGTTGCGTTTGTGGTGAGAGCGGCTCGGGTGCTGGATCGGATCGGCCTTGCTGCTTGCTGCTGTTGAGGCAGTCCAACGGACCTCCCAGGGGAATGCCTTGTTTGACCATGCGCTGACTGAAATTTGCCCAGTCCGCAGCAAGATTTTCGAGTGTTCCGATGAAGTTCGGCAAGCGGCCCTGCGAATCGCTGATCAGAAATGTCTGCGGCTGGGTGTGCACATCCATGTCGCACACCTCCAGGCTGCAGGTCAGCTCCACAAAGTCATTGAAATCCATCCCGTTTCGGTAGCCAAGCCGCCGCATCGGAGGAAATATTTTGGCTCGGCATATCTTCTCTCGATAACAGGATTGNAGGCGCTGCAAGGGATCTCTGATCACTGTGAATGATGTGACCGTGTCGTGGAGGGCCGTGAATCGGTCCGGTTTGAGCCATTTGGCCTCCGTTGTGCAGCGTTTCCAGAAGCGGTCGTTGGTGGGCTGAAGTGCAATGGGCAATGTGGGGTGAGGTGCTGCCGTTGCGCTGATCAGCTCCGCCAAGCGCGACTTGATCGAGGTGTTGGCGCACTTCGGGATTCGTGCGTACACGAGGGCGTATTGGGGGATGTACAGGAATCCCTTCCCCTTCACGGCAAACCGGTTGGCTTTGGTCAGGACTGTAAGAACTGCCGCAGACTCCCCTCAGCGAGGGTTCATTCATGGCCGCCATCGACTGGTTGCTTCTGGTCTCCTATCTGCTTCTGACCCTTGTCTTGGGCCTGTGGCTGGCCCGTCGCAACAGTGGTGAAGAGGATTACTTCGTCGCTGGTCGTCGCCTGAGCGGTTGGCTTGCCGGCGCGTCCATGGCCGCCACAACCTTTTCCATCGACACCCCTCTCTATGTGGCCGGGCTGGTCGGCAGCCGCGGGCTGGCCGGTAACTGGGAGTGGTGGAGCTTCGGTCTGGCCCATGTGGCCATGGCTGTGGTCTTTGCGCCGCTCTGGCGTCGCAGCGGTGTGCTCACGGATGCGGCCTTCACCGAATTGCGCTANGGCGGAGCAGCAGCAGCCTGGTTGCGGGGAATCAAGGCCTTCCTCCTGGCCCTGCCTGTGAACTGCATCGGCATCGGCTATGCCTTTCTTGCTCTGCGCAAAGTGGTGGAGGCGCTGGGCATCGTTTCCGCAACACCTGCTGCGCTGGGGCTCACGGACACCATCTGGCTGTTGGCAGTGGTTGCACTGCTGGTGCTGGTTTACACCGTTGCCGGCGGCCTCTGGGCCGTTGTGGTGACCGATCTCGTGCAGCTGGTGTTGGCCCTNGTCGGTGCGCTGGCNGTGGCGATGGCAGCCATTCATGCNGCCGGTGGCATGACCTCCTTGCTGGAGCAGTTGCAGGCCCTGGACANGCCGGAGGTGTTGTCTCTGTTTCCTTGGACCCTGGAGGGTGGTCGCATGCAGTGGCTGGAAGGAGCTGGGATCTCAGTCCCGATGTTTCTGGCCTATGTGGCTCTTCAGTGGTGGAGTTTCCGTCGCAGTGATGGCGGGGGCGAGTTCATCCAGAGAATGTTGGCCACGCGGGATGAGCAACAGGCCCGGCTGGCGGGCTGGGTGTTCCTCGTGGTGAATTACCTGCTTCGCAGTTGGTTGTGGGTGGTGGTGGCCCTTGCGGCTCTGGTGCTGCTTCCCGATCAGGCCGACTGGGAACTGAGTTATCCNTCCCTGGCGNTGGAGCTGCTTCCTCCGGTGGCGCTTGGGTTCGTCGTGGTNTCGCTGGTGGCGGCNTTCATGAGCACGGTGAGCACCTCGGTGAACTGGGGGGCCAGTTACCTCACCCACGACCTGTATCAACGTTTCATCCGACCAGAGGCCAAGGGAGGCGAGCTTTTGCTGGTGGGTCAGCTGACCACGGTTCTGCTGCTGGTTCTGGGGGTGATCACGGCCTTGATCAGCGACAGCATTGGCACGGTCTTTCGGCTCGTGATCGCCATTGGATCCGGTCCTGGGGTGGTGCTGGTGNTGCGTTGGTTCTGGTGGCGCGTGAATGCTGCTGCTGAGNTGGCCGCCATGCTGTGTGGGTTCGCNGTGGGTCTGCTCACATCCGTGCTCCCGGTGGTGAGGATCGAGGATTACGGCATCCGCCTTCTGGTGATCACAGGGGTGTCAGCGCTGGTCTGGCTTGTGGTGATGCTGATCACGCCGCCTGAATCGGATGCCGTGCTGGAGCGGTTTGTCCGCCAGGTGCGTCCTGCCGGACCTGGTTGGGCACGCCAGAGAGAGCGCTTTGGTGTTAAACCGCTGGAGACCCTCCCATCCATGCTCGGANGATTTCTGCTGGCCAGCGGCGTGCTGTTCGGTGGGTTGATCGGCACCGGTGGCTTCGTGTTGCANCAGCAGCTCAGTGGCTGGACCGGNCTGGCCCTGATGGTGGTGTCGGTTCTGCTGTTGCGGCGTNTGCCCCAGCAGAATGGTGCCCGANTCACCTGAGCCAGTTGTCCTTTTTTCGAACCACGGTTCTGCCGGCCCTGATCGTTGTTCTGTTCGCNCTGGCGCTNTTTGCCGTCAGTGCACGCATCTGGCTNCCCGGAGACATGCTTGCTCCGGCACCGGTGGGTTGAGCCGGGTTGCCTTCAGGCTCACCAGAGCTCGTCGTTCAATCCCAGCCCGTCATCCGCATCTTGATTGCTGATGGGTTCAGCATCTTCTTCCTCAGCTGCATCATCGGCCGGACTTTGTTTGATGTTCGTCAAGTACCAATTCCGGCACTGATCAAAGGTTCCGCCGAACATGATTCTGCCTTGGTGCAGAACAATACCCTCCACACAGAATTGCTCAAGAAAAGTAAAGTCTGTGTGCGTCATGATTAGAGATTTNCCTGCAGTGCGAGATCGAAGCGCCTGTTGCAGATTGAGTAGACGTTCGGACGTTGCATCTGTTTTCCACGCGAAAAGCTTTGGGATGATGAACACATCAAAGTCGAATGCCAATGCAACAGCCAGGTAGAACCGTGCACGCATGAATTTGTTGTAGACCTTCAGGGGTTTGTCAAAAAANCCTTCTTCNAGGTCNGCCAANGCNGCNATNGTGTTCAGGTCNTGCGTGCGTTCGCCGCCATGGCCGTAAACCCCNTGAAGCAAGCTGGCGTTCTGGCGTCCGGTGAGCGAGCTCACCAATCCCCCTCGCGCTCCAATTGGCCAGCTCACGTTGGCATTGATCAGTACCTCGCCCTTCTGAACAGGAACCACCCCTGCTGCGCAGTCAAGAAAAGCATGGGCTTCATTCATCGAGGAGGAAATCACCCCGACCCTCTGGCCATCCAGCAGTCGCCAGTTGAGGTCGCTGAGCACCCGTTTTGTCGTTTCCTTNGTGCCNCTNACTTCGCGCACAACGTTGTGCATGCTCAGCAGNGGGCGGGCGGAAGGTTTGACNGTCATCCCACCTGGGCCTCGGAACTTTGCGCTGGGACGTTATCGGCGATCAAGTCGTCGCGTAAAGCCTTGAGTTGCCTGAGTTCTTGATCCAATATCCGGGAGGGTTCTTGTGCGCACGTGTCTGAACAGANGTGATTTGGGAAGAGATCGTGCCATTGAACCTCGGGCCAAAAGCGTTGGCAGAACTTGGTGTTGCTGGTTCGATAGCGATCACGAATGGTTTTGCACAGCTGCGCATCCAGGCCATTGAAAGGGTCATCCGTCCAGCCTTGCTGTGCGGCCAACCGTTCGATGGCTTTGCGCAGGGTCTTGCCGTTGTCGCGCAAGGCGTTNGGGTTGTGTTGCTCCAGATGGCGCCGGAGTTCCCTTGCCAGTGCAACGCCAAGCCGCCCTGGCTGTTGGTTCAGTGAGCGGACCTGTTGGCTCCGTTCCACAACATCGCCTGGCAGATTCAGCGCTGCGATCAGTTGACCGTAAGGATCGGGGCGGGCNTNGATCACAGCACCGCTCGGGTCCAGCGCTGAGCCGAACGGAATCATGGTTGTCTCAATCAGCGGATCCTGTTCAATCCAACCGAACAGGGTGTGCAGATCGCATTCGCTCAGTGTGTCTTCGTTCATCACCCTTGTGGCATAGGCCTCGAAATCAACCTGCAACGCCAATCGTTTGACCAACTGGGTGTAGCGGGAATTGAGGTAACTCTCCTGGTCGCGAACGAAGCAGATCAGCTTCAATCCCCAGCCCCGCTTCCGAAGCCGCTCAGCCAGCCAAAGGCCTGTGGCCTGACTGCCCCTAGAGACTGATTTCCGAAGTGTCTGGGAGAACGCTTCATGGGAAATCAACGTGTCGCAGCCTCGTGATTCGGCGCGTTCAAGCCATTGGCGCCAGGGTTTCCACTGCCCTTGGTCCGCAGCGTGCAGGAGAGCGGCGTCCAGTTGGCGACGCTTCGGCATGAGCAGACCGTTCGCCGTGAGNAGTGCTCGGTTCTTGCGNAGTCGCCTCTGGATGTAGGTCGAGGCCGTTTTGTGCATGCCGATGTGCAGCAAAACAGTCCCTCGAAGTGCAGGCCGCGCTGCCATCACCATCTGCGCTGGATCTGCATTGTCACTGATCAGCATCCCGCGTCGGCACTGGTCCGCCTTACGATCACGTGATGACCGAAAGCGATTCCCGGAAACGTGATCAGGGGCTTTCAAGCCTGTCCCTGGATCCGGATTTGCTGGCTGAAGAATTGGCTGCGGAGGAATATTTCGACCCCCTCGATGCGATTGAACCGGACGAGGCGGAGGTCGATTCTCAGCAGATGGCCCGCATCTGCGATCAGGGCTTGCTCTGGCTTCAGCAGNGTCATGATCAACGGCTGCAGGGTTTGCGGGTGTTCTGTGAACATCGCGACCCACGGGCCGTTCCCCTGCTGTTGAAGCTGCTCGACAAGCCCTGTCCTGTGGAGCGGATGAGCGCCGTTTATGCCCTCGGTCGCAACCCATCTCCTCCAGCGGTTGAATCCCTGTTGTTGTTGTTGCAAGGCGATGGCAACGCCTACGTGCGCAAAGCCGCGGCATGGAGCCTTGGCAATTACCCCGACGCTCCGATCCTGAATCCCCTGATCCGGGCCCTGCAGGTCGATGTGCCAGCGATCCGCATCTGGTGCCCTGGTTCGCTGGCAGAAGCGGGAAGTCGCTCTCCGGCCAAAGCGGATCCTGCGGCCAGTCAGCTGTTGATCAGTCTCGAGATCGACAGCGAACCGGTTGTGCGCAGCAACTGCATCTGGGCTTTGGGACGGTTGTACGAACAACTGGTTATCCCACGTCAGCAGGAGCTGGTGGAAGCTCTGGTGTCGAGCCTTCTTCACGACGGTGAAGTGTCCGTCCGCGACGAAGCNCGGACCGCGCTTGAACAGCTGGAGGATCCTCTGGTGCTGCAACGGCTTCAGACCCTTGTTGACGAGGGTTTTCTGAGCTGAACATCCGGCTCAGCACCNTGTAACAGATCTGGCGACGGTGACGGGAAATCGCCNNTAGCATGCGCACCTCAACACGCTCTCGGATGCCTCAACGAACGGTCCGCTTCACCATCCGACCTGACGGTCGCGTGGAGGAGCAGGTCGAGGGCATCGCCGGCGAGGCGTGTCAGCAGCTCACTGAAAAGTTGGAAGCTGCCTTAGGAACGGTTGAACAACGGCAGCCCACCGCGGAAGCCTTTCTTCAACCCGAAGAACAGTCCCAGACACTCCCGACGCACCTGCACTGATGTCGCACTTCAGCACCGTTAAAACAGAACTGCGTCAGCTCCAACCACTCGTGCAGGCACTCGAGGACCTTGGCTACTCACCCGATCAAGGCAGCCGGCCGGTGCGTGGATACCGGGGCCAAACCGTCTCGGCTGATATCGCCGTAACCATGGACCAAGGTGGAGATCTCGGATTCCGCTGGAATGCTCAGACCGGGGCCTATGAACTGGTGACGGATCTGGATCTCTGGAAGCAGACCATCCCTGTGGAGCGCTTCCTCTCCAAACTCACCCAGCGTTACGCCCTGAACAGCGTGCTGCAGGCATCCGACCAGGAAGGATTTCAGGTTTCTGAGCAACGGGTCGCTCAGGACGGTTCGATTGAGCTGGTGGTGACCCGCTGGGACGCCTGAANCTGGCNGGCCACCCTTTGATCGACCCCTCTCTTGCGTTTGAGGTCAATGCTGACCGCCCAGATCAACCATCGGGGCGGGAGCCCCTTCTGGGTGGGGCACTTCGTGAACAAGCGGTTTGGGTCGACGAGGTCGTCTGCATCGGATGCCGTTACTGCGCCCACGTGGCTGGAAATACCTTCGTGGTGGAGCCCCATCTGGGGCGTTCGAGGGCCATTCGCCAGGACGGTGACAGCACCGAGCGCATCCAGGAAGCCATCGACACCTGCCCGGTGGATTGCATTCACTGGGTGGCGTTTGAGGATCTTGAGCAGCTGAAACAGGATCTGATTCGCCAGGATCTGCAGCCACGCCCCAGGGGTTGATGGCTGATCTGCCAACCCGACGCTTCGGACGGACGGAAATTCCGATTCCCGTGCTTTCCCTCGGCGGCATGCGCTTTCAGCAGAGCTGGAGCGATCTCCCACCCGATGACATCAGCGCTGAATCCCAGGACAACCTTGAGGCGACCCTGAACCGGGCGATTGGGCGCGGTTTTCACCATCTGGAGACCGCTCGGCACTACGGCAGTTCCGAACGCCAGCTCGGTTGGGCCATGCCCCGATGCCCGGATGGGGCCCGCATCCTGCAGAGCAAGGTTCCCCCCAGGGATGACCCCGCCGCTTTTGAAGCGGAGCTGGCCCTGAGCTTTGAACGTCTTGGCTGTGAACGGCTGGATCTGCTTGCCATTCATGGGATCAACCTTCCGGAACACCTGGAGCAGACCCTGCGTCCCGGAGGGTGCATGGAGGTGGTTCGCCGCTGGCAGGCCGATGGCCGCATCGGCCACGTCGGTTTTTCAACCCACGGCCCGACGGATCTGATCGTTGCCACCTGTAACAGCGGCGCATTTGATTACGTCAACCTGCACTGGTATTACATCCGGCAGGACAACGGTCCGGCCCTCGATGCCGCCCAGCGTCAGGACATGGGGGTGTTCATCATCAGCCCCACCGATAAAGGCGGCCATCTGCACAGTCCTTCCCCGCGACTGCTGGAGCTGTGCGCGCCGCTGCATCCGATTGTCTTCAACGATCTGTTCTGCCTCAGTGATCCCCGGGTCCACACGATCAGTGTCGGTGCGGCCAGGCCGTCGGATCTGGATCTGCACCTTGAGGCCGTTGCCCAACTCGACCATGCAGCGGAGCTGATGGCACCGGTGCATGCCAGACTTGAGGCCGCGGCGGTTCAAGCCCTCGGCCAGGAGTGGTGCCGCAGCTGGCGCACGGGGTTGCCGTCCTGGCAGGACACGCCTGGAGAACTCAACCTTCCGGTTCTGCTCTGGCTGCACAACCTGCTGGAAGCCTGGGATCTCGAGAGTTATGCCCGGGCGCGATACCGCCTGCTCAGCAATGGTGGCCATTGGTTTGCCGGGGCCAATGCCGATNCNCTGGATGACACCGTGCAGGAGTCCGATCTGCAGGCCGTTCTGATTGCCAGCCCATGGCGGGATGTGATCCCCGACATCCTGCGCACGCTGAAACGTCGGCTGGCAGGGGAGGCCAACAAACGGCTCAGCAGCGTGTGAACTCAGNGGCCCAGAGGTTGNCGGCTGGGTACCCCCACAGCGCGAGGNAACTGCNTCGGGCAGCTGCTGATCGGTTGAACCCGCAGCACATGGCGGATCCCACGCTCATTGGGCAGCTGGCATGGTGTGCAGGAGGTCAGGCGCGCTTTGAGCGGCTTGAGGGCACGTTCCAGCTGACGTCTGTCGTCCTCCTCCCATTGCCCGCGATACAACAGAGCCTCGCCGCTGCTGTTCAGCAAGGGCACGAGGTACTCCGCCACCACCGGAGCCGCCGCCACAGCCCGTGCNACCGCCAGATCGAAGCGGCCGCGCAGGTCAGGGTCATGACCTCCGGCCTCGATGCGGTTGGTGATCACCGTGACGCGTCCCTCCAGGCCAAGGGCATGGGCCATGCTCTGCACNGCGGCAGTCTTTCGACCGACTGAATCCAGCAGGGTCATCTGGATGCCCGGCAGCGCGATGGCAATCGCCAGCCCTGGAAATCCACCGCCCGTTCCCACATCGATGCCGCTGCGGGGCTGATCGGGCGATTGAAGTTCCCGTTGCAGGGGCCAGAGGCTGTCGAACACCTGGTTGATCCAGTAGTCGTTCCCGTCCACCAGTCGCGTGAGGTTCACCCGGCCGTTCCATTCGCGCAGCTGCTCCTGAAGCATCTGCAGCTGGTTCCGCTGAGACGGTTGTGGTGTCCATCCGAGCGCTTCCCAGAACGCGGCTCCCGGTGAGGAGTCGGGCATGGGGTGCAGCAGCGACTCTCCTTAGGATGAATGACCGGCGGTCGACCGTGTCCCAAAGCGAGCTCAGTCACTACGACAGGCTTGGTGTGTCACCCCAGGTGACACCGGACCACCTGCGGCAGGCCTTCCGNCGGCGCAGCAAAGCTCTGCATCCGGACACGACAAATCTCCCTGCCAATCAGGCTGCCCAGGACTTCCAGCGGTTGAAGGAGGCCTACGAACTGCTGGCCGATCCTGCGCGCCGGCGGGCCTACGACGAACAGTTGCTGCAGCTTGCCCAGCGATCCGCNCNCCCTTCACCGGCTCCGGTCCAGGACCAATGGCAGGGAATCGGTGAGCGGCGTCCGCTGTCCGGTGGCGAATGGTTTGCCTTGCTGTTGCTGGGGCTGGCATTGCTNCTGAGTCTGGTGATCGGACTTGGTGTTGCGGGGGTTCAGGGGCGAGCCTGGCAGGTGTCACCTGAGTGGTTGTCCGATGTCTCCGCTGCCCCCGTCGAGCGTGCCTTTGAACCAGCATTCACTGCGGGCGCTGGAGGAGTGGCTGATCAGCCTTGAGGCTGAGCGGGTCGAGGGAGATCCCTGTCGCTGGAGGCTGGCCGGCCCGGCATGGTCGGCCGAGCTCCTGTTGGAACGCGAGGATCTTGTGGTGATCTGGCAGCAGCCGGATGATGAGCCGCGTCGCTGTGCGTTGCCCTACGGCCTCTCAAGGGCGGATGTGGACGCTGCCATTCAGGCTGGTCCCTGACGGCTCGGNTGCCTTCAGAGCTGATCCAGCGCNGNNCGGATGGCGTCGTAACAGCGTTCGAGTTGATCGTCGCTGATGCAGAGCGGTGGCAGCAGGTAGACCACCTGACCAAGAGGACGCAGGAACACCCCGTGTTCGAGGGCGATCCGTTTGATCGTCGGTCCTGCTGGATTGAGGTAGCCAGCGGTTCCATCCACGGCAAGATCAAAGGCCGCCACAGTGCCGAGCAGGCGGCATCGCGTCACNTTCGGGTGGCGTTGAAGGCGCTGAAGGTGAGGCCGATGCCGCTCTTCGAAGCCAGTAAAACGTTCGGGAGCCTGCTCCAGCAGGTCAAGGCTGGCGTTGGCTGCGGCACATCCCAATGGNTTGGCGGTGAAGCTGTGGCCATGCCAGAGCGTCAGTTTCGGATCCGTGCCAACAAAGGCGGAGAAGATCCGCNCGCTCGCCATGGTCACCCCCATCGGCAGGCAGCCACCGGTCAGCCCTTTGGACAGGGCCATNAGATCGGGTTGGAGGCCGGCCCGTCGGCTGGCGAACCAGTCGCCGCAACGGCCGAAGCCGGTGAGCACTTCATCAGCGATCAGCAGGGCACCGGCATCACGGACCAGCCGTTCCACCTGGCGCAGGAAAGAACCACGCACCATGGCCATGCCACCGGCTCCCTGCAGCAGCGGTTCCAGGATCACNGCGGCGGTCGGCCGTTGGAGGGTGGTGGCCAACACATCCAGGGCGGCCTGTTCCCTGGCGTCCACATCTGAGTCATCCCACCAGGTGGCCGGCCAGGGCACCCGNGCCACNGGNAACAGCTTGTCTTCGAACGGTTCGCTGAANAGGTTGCGCTCCCCAACGGCCATGGCACCGAAGGTGTCACCGTGATACGCGCCGTCGAACGCCACGATCTGGTGGCGTGGTTCGCCCCGGTTCACCCACCACTGGCAAGCGATCTTCAACGCCACTTCCACAGCGGTGGATCCGTTGTCGGAAAAGAACAACCGTTCCAGCCCGGTGATAGCACTCAGCCGTTCAGCGAGACGTTCCGCCGGCGCATGGGTGAAGTCCGCGAAGATCACCTGCTCAAGCCGCCGGGCCTGCTCAGCAATCGCCTCGGCCATCACTGGGTGNCCGTGGCCATGCAGCGTCACCCACCAGCTGCTGATGGCGTCGATCAGCGGACCACCCGTCTCCCGCATCAGCAGTGCGCCCTCNCCGCTGATCACCCGCTGGGGCGGTGGGGCGGAGGCCATCTGGGTGAACGGAGGCCAGAGATTCGGATGCCGTGACGGATCAGCCGTTGTTCTCATGGCGCCATCCGTGTGTTTTGTCATATTGGACCTCGGAGTATCGGCCCCGATTCCAATGGCCATGATGCGCACGCGACGGGTGTCCAACCGATTCGTCGAGCCCGCCTGGGCTCCGGCCGCTGCCGCCACTCTGGAATCGCAGCGCAGCGAAGTGTTCGCTGAAGGGGGCTGGCCGTCCATCCGGGCGTTGCTCGAGATGCGCGGCTGGTCACCCGTACAGATCGATCTGATCCATCAGCAGCTGCGCCAGGGTTGGCCGCTCTCCGATGCCGTACGCCAGGTGTCGATCCGCATGGGCACCTGTCCGATGCGCTCGAAATCCCTGGGTTGATCAGCGGCAGATCCGACTGTTCTTCTGCGCCTCCGTGGCGATCGGGCCGCAGTTGATCCAGCGCACCAGCAGCAGCTCTGCATCGGTGAACAACACAAGAATTCCGGCGCAGAGCAGGGCCAGAACCACGGTGATCAGGGCCTGGGGCGGCTTCGTCACGCTCTGCTGCGGAACAGTGTTCGGAACTTAGTGCTGAGATCCTGTTGCTGCCATTGCTCCTGGAGCGCCTCCGCTGTTAACGGGAAAAGCGGTGGCAGATGGGCCAGCACCGGTACGCCTCCGAACTGCTCAAGCGTGCCCGGGTTGTCGGCATGGGGCGGTCCATTGAGGATCAGGCCCAGCACAGGCAGTTTTCGCCGTTGCAGGGCCTCCAGGCTCAACAGGGTGTGATTCAAGGTGCCGAGACCACTGCGCGCCACCAGCACGATTGGCAATTGCCAGCGTTTCAGCTGATCGATCTGCAGCCAATGCCGGGTGAGGGGAACCATCAGACCGCCGGCGGTCTCCACCACCAGGGGTTGATCGATCCTGGGACGGCTGAGAGCGTCTGGGTCGAGAACGACGCCGTCCAGTTCGGCCGCCCAATGGGGCGAGACGGGTTGTTGAAAGGCGAAGGCCTCCGGCAGGATCCTGTCGGTGCTGAGATTCAGGAGGGTCTGCACCCGATGGCGGTCGCCCCCACCGTCCAGGCCGCTCTGCACCGGCTTCCAGTATTGGGCCTTCAGTCCCTGCACCAACCAGGCACTGACCACGGTTTTGCCCACGTCGGTGTCGGTGCCGCAGACGACGAGTTGGGGGTGCGGTCCGCTCATCGACGCAGCATCAGGGTGAGCACATGCCAGGTGAGGCTGGGATGCAAGGGATCGGGCCAGGCGCGGGCCAGCTGCCGCCATGGAACCGGTCCCAGCCCCTTGCTGCGGCTTGTGCCCGCGCCCGTGGTGATCATCGGACGCAGCAGGTCGAGCGGGCGACGGGCGGANCGGCTGAAGNGATGCAGCTGTTGATGCCGGATCGCCGTTNNGGGAATGTCGCGCAGCAGCTCTTGCTGTTCGGGGAAGNCGAGGGCGGTGCAGGGCACACCACTGGATGCCGCGGCCGCATGCCATTGCCAGAAGCTGCCTGCCACCGGCACGGCGAGAGCAAGCCAACCTCCCGAATCCAGCTGTTCGAACCACTGCTGCAGCGTCTTGGCCGGTTCTTCAAGCCAGTGCAGAACAAAACTGGAACACAGCAGCGTCGCCGTCGGCGTTGATTTGGGTAGCCCCTGGTTCAGATCNAACAGGCGCGTTTTGGCCGTTGGTCCGTGGCGGCTGAGCATGGCGGCACTGCCATCGACCCGAAGCACCGATTGGCCGGGGTGGAGACGCTCGAGGTCGTTCGCCAGNTGACCGGTGCCNCTGCCGAGATCCACCCAGACACCCCGCGGAATGGCCTGGCGATAACAGAGCCCAGCCAGGCGCCAGGCAACCGCCCGCTGCAATCCGGCTGCTGCGTCGTACCGCGCGGCCGATGCGTTGAAGGCCGCCAGAACCCGTCCACTCCAGACGTTCTCGATCACACGTTCTCCACCCACTTCTCCACCAGCGCCAGCACCGACGGTGTCACCAACGCATGGCCTTCGTCTGGCAGTGAGATCTGTTGAAACCGCCCCGCAGGAAGGTCCTGCAGCAGTCCCTTGCGGCTCTGGTCGCACACGATAGCGTCCTGTTCTCCCTGCACCACCAGCACAGCAGCCTGCTCGGGCCAGTTGGCTGGAAGCTGACTGCAGTGTTGCAACAACACCAGATCCTGCTGAAGTCGCCCCCGTCCTGGCGGTGCCAGTCCTTGAAGCAGTGGGTTGGCCGGGAGTGCTGTGACGGGATGGGGCAGGGCACAGCGTTCCAGAAATGTCTGCAGCATCCCGGTTTCCTGGGCCGTTCCCAGCTTGGATGCCATGGCCTTCAACGCGGTCCTCAGGCGTCGTCCAGCTGGTCCATCCGGCACGAAGCGGCTGAAACAGGCCAGGCTCACCACGGCACTGGCACCGCTGAGAACAGCGCTGGGAATCAGGTGCAGCCCGAGGGAATGGGCCATCACCACACGCTGACCGCTGTTCGGCTGGGACCAGGACGGTTGGTGCGGTTCATCGGTGCCGTAGCCCCGTTCAAACGATTGCCAGTGCCAGCCCTGGTGTTCGAATCGCCGCTGCCAGGTGCGCCAGACCGTGGCATCTCCGGCCCAGCCATGGACGGCGATCACCTGGTTCATCGGCAGGGGAGGGCCTGGATCAGCTGGTCCACCGTCTCATCCGGCAGGTCTCGGCGGAGCACCAGCCGCAGGCGAGCGGTGCCTTCCGGAACGGTGGGTGGCCTGATCGCCACACTCAGCAGGCCTCCCTCCTCAAGGGAGGCCTGACAGGCGAGTGCATCGGCGTCCTCGCCGATCAACAGCGGCAGCACTGGGCCCCGGCCGGCCGGCCGCGGCCAACCGAGGCCCTCCAGAACGTCACGCCATTGGTCCGCCCGTTGCAGCAGGGCGTCGCTCCAGTGCGGGTGCGCCTGAATCAGCCCCAGCGCCGCCTGGGCACCAGCCACCAGAGGTGGCGCGAGGGCGGTTGTGTAGCGGAAGGCTCCACTGGTCTGCAGCAACCGGTCCCCGAGTTCAGCGTCACAGGCGAGGAAGGCGCCACCACTGCCGAAGGCTTTGCCAAAAGTCCCACTGATCAGATGGACAGGCTGGATGCCGTGGCACAGACCACGCCCCTCCGGTCCCAGCACCCCGAGGGCATGGGCTTCATCCACCAGCAACCGGGCGCCGAAACGGCTGCACAGCGCGGCCAGTGCAGCCAGCTCAGGGCTGGTTCCCTCCATGCTGAACAGGCTTTCGCTGATCACCAGCACCGGTCCATGGCCTGCATCTAGGGATGCCAGGCGATGTCCCAGATCGTCCAGGTCGTTGTGGCGGAAGCGTTGCAGCCGGGCTCCGCTGGCCTGCACGCCCACCAGCAGCGAGTGATGAATCAAACGATCGGCCAGAACGGTGCTGTGGCGGTCGACCAGGGCGCAGACGGCAGCCAGGTTGGCCTGGAATCCGCTGGGGAATAACAGCACGCACTCCCTGTTCAGCCAGGCGGCCAGGTCCTGTTCCAGCTGGGCGTGGCGCGGTCGGCTGCCGGTGACCAGTCGCGACCCGCCGGAACCGACCCCGTCCTCGTGGAGGGCCTGAGCGGCGGCATCCACGACGGCGGGATGACGGCTGAGCCCGAGGTAGTCGTTGCTGGCCAGATCCAACAGGGGTGGTTGATCGGTGCCAGCCCGCTGCAGCGTCCAGGCTTCTGCGCCAGCGTTCCAGTTGTGCAGGGTTCGACGCCGGGCCGGATCGATCGATGCCATCGGACCAGTCTGTGCGGTCGCCGGCGATCAGGATGGTTTTTTGATCCGTTGACGATGTCTCTGGAGCGATTCACCACGTTGTTTCCGCTCTGGACCCTGCTGGGTGCAGCACTGGCGATGGTCTATCCGCCGCTGTTCAGCTGGTTCAGCGGACCCTTGATCACCGTTGGTCTGGGGCTGATCATGCTCGGCATGGGGCTGGGACTGGCGCCCCGGGATTTCCTGCGGGTGAGTCGCCAGCCAAGGCCGGTGATCATCGGCGTCCTCGCCCAGTTTCTGGTGATGCCGACGCTGGCTGCATTGATCGCGGCGGTGCTGCGTTTGCCTTCGCCTCTGGCGGTTGGTCTGATCCTTGTGGGGTGTTGCCCTGGCGGCACGGCCAGCAATGTGGTGGCCTTGATCGCGCGGGCCGATGTGGCCCTCTCCGTGGTGATGACCAGCATCAGCACCGTGGCCGCGGTGGTGCTGACACCGCGGCTTACGGAAGCGCTTGCCAGTCAGTACGTGCCGGTGGATGGCTGGTTGCTGCTGCTGCGGGTGCTGCAGGTGGTGCTGGTGCCGGTGGCTTGCGGCGTGCTGCTCAAGCAGGGAATGCCTGTTCTCGCTCGGCGGATTGAACCGGTGATGCCCCCGGTTGCCGTGCTGGTGGTCGTGATGATCGTGGCCAGCATTGTCGGCAGTCAACGGCTGTTGTTGATCGAGCAGGGCCCCGTGTTGCTGTTGGCCTGCGTGCTGCTGCACGGCGGTGGTTTTTTGCTGGGGTTTGTGCTCGGTCGGATCGGTGGTGTTGCCGCTGCGGCTCAGCGCACCATCAGCATTGAGGTTGGGATGCAGAATTCAGGCCTGGCGGTGGTGCTGGCCAGAACCGGAGGCTTCGCGAGTCCGCTGACGGCGCTGCCCGGAGCGATCTCGGCTGTTGTGCACTGCTTGCTCGGCAGCGCTCTTGCGGCGTCCTGGCGTCGTTCGTTGGTACCTAACGAGGGGAACAACACAGCTCCCTAGGATCCGAATGAGTTCAGGGCCGGTGATGCCTGCGTCCGGCCTCGATCCAGCCACCATTTTTCCGTTCCCGCTGGATGATTTCCAGCTGGAGGCGATTGACGCGCTCGATCAAGGCCACTCCGTCGTCGTGAGTGCACCAACAGGGTCCGGCAAAACCTTGGTTGGTGAATACGCGATTCACCGCGCCTTGGCCCATAACCAGAAGGTCTTCTACACAACGCCGTTGAAGGCGTTGTCCAACCAGAAGCTGCGTGATTTCCGGGAGGCCTATGGAGACGAGAACGTCGGGCTGATGACCGGCGACCTGAGTGTGAACCGCGAGGCCTCGATCGTGGTGATGACCACCGAGATCTTCCGCAACATGCTCTATGCGGAAGTGGATCAGAACGACGACCCGCTTGCGGATGTTGAGGCCGTTGTGCTGGACGAATGCCACTACATGAACGACTCCCAGCGCGGAACGGTCTGGGAGGAATCGATCATTCACTGCCCTCCCTCGGTGCAGTTGGTGGCCCTCTC
Source organism: Cyanobacteria bacterium TMED177 (assembly GCA_002170825.1). Classification (GTDB taxonomy): domain Bacteria; phylum Cyanobacteriota; class Cyanobacteriia; order PCC-6307; family Cyanobiaceae; genus Parasynechococcus. The sequence continues at coordinate 8,085 of NHIA01000031.1, read as the reverse complement.
AGCCACGGTGGCCAACGCCGGGCAGCTCACCGATTGGATCGAGAAGGTCCATGGCCCAACCGCCTTGGTGCTCAGTGATCACAGACCGGTGCCGCTGCAGTTCAGCTTCTGCAGTGCCAAAGGTCTTCACCCCTTGCTGAACGAAGCCGGAACCGGTCTCCATCCCAACTGCAAGGTCTGGCGGGCCCCCAAAGGGCACAAGCGCAAGGGCAGGTCAGCCAAACCTCCGCAACCCGAGCCGCCACCGATCAGCTTTGTGGTGGCGCAGATGGCGGAACGCGACATGCTGCCTGCGATCTATTTCATCTTCAGTCGACGCGGCTGTGACAAAGCTGTGCGGGATCTGGGGATTCAGTGCCTGGTCAGCAAAGAGGAGCAGGCCAGGATCAAGGCGCGGCTGACGGCCTACAGCGCTGAAAACCCTGAAGCTGTGCGTGATGGCATTCATGCCGATGCTTTGCTGCGGGGTATCGCAGCCCATCACGCGGGCGTGTTGCCGGCCTGGAAGGAGTTGATTGAAGAACTGTTCCAGCAAGGTCTGGTGAAGGTGGTCTTCGCCACGGAAACGCTGGCGGCTGGCATCAACATGCCCGCCCGCACCACCGTGATTTCGTCCCTGTCCAAGCGCACCGAACGGGGACACCGTCCATTAATGGGCAGTGAATTCCTCCAGATGGCGGGTCGCGCCGGTCGGCGGGGGCTGGATTCGCAGGGGTATGTCGTCACGGTGCAAAGCCGGTTTGAAGGGGTGCGAGAAGCCGGTCAGCTGGCCACCAGCCCTGCGGATCCTCTGGTCAGTCAGTTCACGCCCAGTTACGGCATGGTGCTGAACCTGCTGCATCGGCACGACCTGCCCAAGGCAAGGGAGCTGGTGGAGCGCAGCTTCGGCCGTTACCTGGCCAGCTTGGATCTCGTTGAGGAAGAGGACTTGCTTGCGCAGTTGCGCCTNCAGCTNGGGCAACTGGAGGGTGTGGCCGGAGACATTCCCTGGGAAGACTTNGAGGCCTACGAAAAGCTGCGGGGGCGACTGCGNGANGAACGCCGGCTNTTGAGAATNCTCCAGCAGCAGGCCGAAGAAACCCTGGCCAATGAACTCACNCTTGCNCTGCAGTTCGCCAGCACNGGCACCCTGGTGAGCCTCAAGTCACCGCAGCTGCGGGGCCGTGTCTCGCCGGCGGTGATCGTTGAGAAGGTGGATGGTCCCGGTCAGTTTCCGCTGTTGCTTTGCCTGACCGATGAGAACGTCTGGGTGCTCCTGCCCTGTCAATCCGTTGTGAGCATCCATGCCGAACTCAGCTGTTTGCAGGTGGATGGTGTCGCAGCACCGCAGCTGAACCAGGCCGGTGAGTTGCGCCACGGCGACCAGGCCAGTGGAGGCCTGGCGCTTGCTGTGGCCCACATGGCGCGTCGCCACGACATGACCACGCCGCAGTACGACCTTGCTGGAGAAGTGCTCACCCAGGCCAGGCTTGTGCAGGAGCTGGAGCAGGAACAGGAAGGCCATCCGGCCCATCGCTGGGGCGATCGCAAGCAGCTGAAGAAGCATCGTCGCCGGATGGAGGAACTGGATCAGGAGATCGAGGAACGGCAGCGGCTGCTGCACCATCGCTCCAACCGCCACTGGGAGACGTTCCTGGCCCTGCTCGACATCCTGCAGCAGTTCGGATGTCTGGATGATCTGCAACCCACGGAAATCGGCCGCACTGTGGCTGCACTTCGGGGCGACAACGAGCTTTGGCTCGGCCTGGCTTTGATGAGCGGCCATCTCGATGATTTGTCGCCGCCGGATCTGGCAGCGGTGTTTGAAGCGATCAGCACGGAAGTGAACCGGCCTGACCTCTGGAGTGGTTTCCCACCGCCACCTGCCGCGGAAGAGGCTCTGCATGACATCTCTGGTTTGCGGCGTGAGCTGTTGCGAGCTCAGGAGCGACTTGGGGTTGTTGTACCCGCGTGGTGGGAGCCGGAATTGATGGGCCTGGTTGATGCTTGGGCGAGGGGGACGGACTGGGCCGATCTGATCGCCAACACCTCGCTGGATGAAGGCGATGTGGTGCGGATCATGCGCCGCACCGTGGATTTGCTGGCTCAGGTGCCGTATTGCGAGGCGATCAGTGAGCAGCTGCGCAGCCATGCGCGTCAGGCGCTTCGCGCCATCAACCGCTTCCCGGTGGCGGAAGTTGAAGACCTTCTCAAGCAGGCTGGGCAGCCGAACCCCGCCACGGAGCGGGCCGCCTGAGCTCAGCCGTGGGGACGGGCCATGGCGGCCGGATTGATCAGCCGATCAAAGCTCTCCTCACTGATGAGCTGGAGCTGCAACGCTGCCTCCCGCAGGGTCAAGCCCTGCTGATGGGCATGCTGTGCAATGGCACAGGCATTTTCGTAGCCGATCTCCGGCGTCAGGGCCGTCACCAGCATCAGCGAACGGTCCACAAAGGCTGCAATGCGCTCCCGGTTCGGTTCCATGCCGTCGATCATGTTCAGCCGGAAACAGCGACAGGCGTCACTTAGCAGCGTGATGGCTTGCAGGAGGTTTGTGCCGATCAGTGGTTTGTAGACGTTCATCTGGAGGTGGCCTCCGGCACCGGCAGCAGCCACAGCGGCATCCATGCCAATCACCTGGGTGCAGACCATGGCCATGGCCTCGCACTGGGTGGGATTCACCTTGCCCGGCATAATCGAACTGCCGGGTTCGTTGGCGGGCAGCACCAGCTCCCCCAGCCCTGCGCGGGGACCACAGGCGAGCAAGCGGATGTCGTTGGCCATTTTCAGCAGGGTCACGGCCAGGCGGCGGAGCTGGGCCATGGCCTGAACCAATGCGTCATGACTTGCCATCACGGCAAACAGATTGGTGGCGGGGTGGAAGCCATCACCCGTGCGTTCCGAAAGTTCCGCGCACACGTCATGGGCGAATCCTTCAGGGGTGTTGATCCCACTGCCCACAGCGGTTCCTCCCAAGGGCAACGCCAAGAGGTCGTTCCGGGCTGTCGTCATCCAATCCATGCCGCACTTCAGCTGGTCTCGCCAGGCACTCACCTCATCGCTCAGCCGCAGCGGCACCGCATCCTGAAGATGGGTGCGCCCGATCTTGATGATGTCCATCCAGCTGGCAGCTTTTGCATCGAGACTGACGATCAACTGCTCCAGTTCCGGCAGCAGTGTTTGCTTCAGCTGTCCAGCTGCTGCAACGTGAATCGCCGCCGGAAAAGCGTCGTTTGTGGACTGCGAACGATTGATGTGGTCGTTTGGATGAACAGGGCGATGGGATCCCAGTGGTTCGCCGGCGTACTGTGCCGCGAGATTGCTGATCACTTCGTTCACATTCATGTTTGTCTGGGTGCCGCTTCCGGTCTGCCAGACGCTGAGTGGGAACTGGTCGTCATGTTGTCCGGACAGGATCGCGTCTCCGGCACGTTCGATCAGGGTGATCTGGGAGGAATCCAGCAATCCATGGCGGCCGTTGATGACCGCGCAACACTGCTTGATCCTTGCCAGGGCATAAATCAGATTCAGGGGAATCCTCTGATCGCCGATCGCGAAGTTGTTGACCGATCTCTGGGTCTGTGCCCCCCAGAGTGCCTCGGCGGGCACATCGACAGAACCGATGCTGTCGTGTTCCTGACGCTGTGGTTCACCCATCGGAGAATGCCGCTCCCAACCGCCAATCGTATGCATGGCCTTCGCTTGCCTGGCTGAGGGAAGCCACCGTTGCACCGTTGCCATCCCTGGTGGCGATCAGGACTCCCTGCGTCGCTTTCTGAGCCGCCCAAAACGACCGATGGCGGCGTTGCTCAACCGCCAGCGAATGGAGTGCAAGGACCATAACCACTTTCTCTATCAATCCAGACCCTTTGGAATCCTGCGGTTTGAGATCCGGCCCAGGGTCTTGTTTTCGGCACGTTGGTCAGACCATGCCCTAATGATTGCGTTCCAGGATTGCCAGATTCAGGGCATTGGCGCTGTGCAAGATGCCTTCCGCTTTTCGTGTCATGCGGAGCTCCATCCCTGCCAGGACGAGGTCAAAGCGGAGGCGACTGCTGCTGTGTTGCTCAATCAGGACCATCCTCTGGCTGCGATCCCCGCGAGCTTGAGCAAGCGTGCCGCTCAACAGGCCCTCGAGCTGGTGTTTGCCCGCTTGGAACGTCGCTGTCAGAGTGGGTTGCGCCGGGCTCTGGTCCAGTGGATCGATGGGCAGTCCGCTGAGGGATCGGCGCTGTCAAAGCCACGTTAAAGTCCGCTGCCACAGGGTTTTCTGGGGCTTTACTTAGGTCGTTCCGCAGGTGTCATGAACAGTGCAATGTCCAGGGTCGGAATGCGATTGAGGGAGGGACTGGACCGCGTCTTGCTTCAAACCAGGATTGTCTTGGCCTTGTCTGAAGCGGAATTTGTATTGAGATCTGAAAAAGGGTCCTTTGGCGTCTGGGGCGTTCTGTTTGAGCCCTTCGCGTTGATGATGACGCTGTTGGCTCTCAGGATCTTGGTTCGACTGAAGTCAACAGATCTTTTGAACCCTGTGATCTGGTTGGCCTGTGGAATTGCAATGCTTTATATGTTCAGAAAAATTGGGATCAAGGCGCTCACAGGCGTGTCAAAAAAACAAAAATTATTTTTTTACAGGAGAATCCGGCCTCTTGATACTCTGCTGGCCTCTGCATTGATTGAAGCTCGTATTCATGGCTCAATTCTTGTTTTCGTGTTTTTTGGAGTTTCGTTCTGGAATTGGACATTTCAGATTGATGATCCTGCCATGATCCTGATTGATTTCATGTTGACCGTTTCGTTGGGACTTGGTGTTGGAGTATGTGCGTTGGTTGTTGGTCATCGACTGCCAATTGTCAAAACGTTGACCAAGTTTGGGATCAATCGTGTGTTGCTGTGGACGTCAGGCATTTTTTATGCGACATACACCCTGCCAGGGCCCATGCGCCCCTATGTAACCTGGAATCCATTGCTCCATTCGGTTGAGCTGCTGCGTCACTCACTCAATACGGCATACCCCATTCCAGGCATCAGCCTTCAGTACCTGATGGTTTGTAGTTTTCTGAGCTGCGGGTTTGGACTACTGTTCTACTTCCTGAACGAGGCTCTGCTGCTCTCCGATGACTGAACAGCCACGCGCCAGGGGCTCAGCAGAACCTCAGCATCCCCTTGCCCCGAGACGCGTTCAGCAGGGAGTGCGTTGGATCGGAGATAAGGGGACGGAATTGTCAACCCTCGCTCTGCCCCGCATCCGTTCGAGAATGGAGGGCTCTTTGGGGTCTCTGTTCAGCTCCCGCACGATCGCGGCCGCGTTCGTGCTCTGCTCGGCGATTTATTGCTTCGGCATCGGCCGGGATCGCTATCAGGCCACGTCGGAGTTTGTGATCAAGCAACCGCTACCTCCAGCAACGGCTGCTACCACCGTGCTCGGGTCGCTCCAGAGTTCAAGTGTGATGTCGTCTCTGGAGGATGGTCGATACCTTCAGGTTTATCTGAAGTCAAACGACGTCAAACAATCAGTTTTTCCTGATTCGGCATCCTTCCTGAAATCTTATGCACCACAAGCCCCAGATCGATGGAGTGGATTGCCGGCAGATTCGGACGAGCAGGATCAGCTGGCCTTCTTCCGCAATCAGCTTGCTGTGGTTCCGCAGGAACTCTCCGGAGCAATCGTACTGACGACCAGTGCATATTCAGCAGAAGATGCCTTTGCGTTGAATAACGCTCTTCTCAAGCAAGCCCAACGGTTTGTTAACGAGGTGAACCAATCAATCAGTGCAGACCAGCAGGCCTTCGCTGAGAAACAGGTGGCATTCGCTCAAGACCGTCTCACGAAAGCCAGCAATGAGCTGGAGGCGTTTCAGGATCGATACGGTCAGCTAGATCCCCTCGGTGAGCAGTCTGCGACCACAAGCTTCATTTCCGGACTTGAATCCCGTCTGGTTGATCTGAAGGTTGAAGAAGCAAGTTTACGTCGTCAATACAGGGATCCTGATGCTCCTGAAGTGGCTTTTGTCGCTGACCAGGTTCGAGAGCTGCAGCGTCAGATCCAAGAGGAAAGGGATAAAGCAGTTGGCGCAGATGGCCGTGATCTCAACAAACTTGCCACCCAGGCGTCGCGTCTTCAGGGCGATGTGGAGTTTGCCCGTCAATCCCTGAGCTCTGCCATGACTGCTGCTGATAACAGCCGGATGGAAAGCCAGCGGCAGCTCAAATTCATCGTGATGTTGAGCAAGCCTCAGATGCCTACGGGTCCGGAGGCATCCTGGAGATGGAAAGCGTTCCTGTCCTGTTTGGGAGTTCTGGTCGTGATCTGGGGTGTGGGTGGATTCATGCTTACGGCGTTGCGCCGCGATTGATGGCGTCCTGTTGTCATTAAGACGGAGTGATGGTGTTTCGGCAGTGTGATCTGGTGCGGCTGTGTGAGGACGCTGGTTGGAATCCGTTGTTTCTTGTTGAGACAGAGGGCACAGCTGACTCTTGTCAAGATCAGATCCATCGCGAGATTGAAGTCGCCCTGGCTTCTCAACGTCATCAGATGGTGCAAGACATGCTGGGTTACCTCAGCCAGCACGGGAGTCATCCATTGGCTGTGGAATTGCGTAACACCTATGGCGATGCTTTGAAAGGTGTACCTTCTTTTTTGAGAAATGGCAGAGTTAAATCCCCTAGCCGTATTCAATCTCTCGGTATTCTGAGGCGATGTTTGGATTATTTTAAAGTTGAGCCAAAATGGCTTGATTCTGATTCCAGAGGAGATCTTGCTGAGCAGTGTGGACGCGAAATGAAGCATTTGCGTTCTCAGGAACGTCATGAAGTTGTTGTACAGCTAGGAGAATTGGCAGAGCAACTTTTGCTGCGCCATTCTTTGGTGGATGCCAACCTACGCATCTCCAGTCAGGAGATCAAACGGGCAAATACACGTGTAATTCTTGCTGCAATTAAAGATTCGTCCAATCGATCTCGATCAGATTATGAGGCTGCGATCCTCGATGCCTGGATGGCTGACCCCGACTGCTCTGAATATCTGGAGCTGCTGAGAAAGGTTATTTCCTACAAACTGCGCAAGAAGTCGTCCTTGGATCGCTTGGATGCATTTGAAGCTGAACGCGTTGACCATACAATCAATCAACGCTTGTGGCGCCGGCTCGACAAGGGCAATCAGCTGACGTCAAGTTGATCAATCGGTTCTGAAATCCATCTGCGTATTGTCGATAGTCGTCCATTTGAGCAGTTGATTCTGAATCTGTCGTGTTAACCATGGGTTGCTCTGGTTCAAAACCATTGGCCAGTCGTCAATGTTGATCTGGTGGGGATTGTCTCGGAGCAGGCTCACCTTCAGGAAAGGGAAGCCATGATCCAGAATCAGCGAGCGCCATTCTGCATGGAAAATATTGCCATTTGAGCCTTTGCTGTACAAGCTTTCAAGCTTCATTCCCTGCTCACGAAGCAGAACAGGAAGTCCTACCTCGTAATTTTTGACGATGCTTCTTTTGTTGTCCCATCGTTGAATATGCTCCCAGAAATTCCAGAAGGCTTGGCATTGGATCGCCTTGTTTTTGAACAGAAGAAATGGCGACTGCAAGTGTGGTTCATACATCAGATTGTCGGTTAGCCCAACCACATCTCCGGTGCTTTGTTTGAGTCGTTCCAGCAATCCGTTGAGGGGTCGCACGGGACCCCAGAAACTGTCATTGGTCAGCACAACCTGTTGTCTGTTTTTGATCAGGTCTTTGCTGATGCGTAGGCCCGTCATCCAACTGCCGTAGTCGTAACCTTCGTTGGACCGGATGATGAGGCAATCACTGGCTTTTTTTAATGCCGAAATGCTGCTTGGTTGTGTCAGAAATGATGGAGTTGCTGCTACAACAATCACGTAAAAATGCTGCCGATACTGCTTTAGAAGTGCAGGTATATCTGGCCTGATCGCCTCCAATGTGTCAGCTTCGTACTGGGCGAAAATCAATATAGGACGCTGATCCCTTTGCTTGTTTGGCCTCTGCCAGTGGAACAGCATGTTCTCTCGCACAGGCCCGAGTGGAGAAGGAGGCGGTGCTGCCGGTTCGTAGCGGTTGGAGTGATGGTGAAGAAGGTTGCTGACAAGAGGAT
>NHIA01000030.1 GCA_002170825.1 Cyanobacteria bacterium TMED177 | reverse complement strand
CAGGCCGAAGGATTGATTGCCGGCGATGTTGACCTGTTCATCGTTGAGACCTGCCAGGACGTGCTGCAGATCAAGGCCGCGCTGCAAGGCATTGAAAAAGCGTTTGAAGCCACCGGTGAGCGGCGGGCGCTGATGGTGTCCGTGACCATGGAAACCACCGGAACGATGCTCGTTGGCACGGACATCGCGGCCGTGGTGTCGATTCTTGAGCCGTTTCCGATCGACATTCTCGGGCTCAACTGCGCCACCGGNCCGGAGCAGATGAAGGAGCACATNCGCTANCTCTCCGAGCACTCCCCGTTCACGGTGAGTTGCATTCCCAACGCNGGTCTGCCGGAAAACGTTGGTGGCGTGGCCCACTACCGGCTGACTCCAGTGGAACTGAAGATGCAGCTGATGCACTTCGTGGAGGATCTCGGCGTGCAGGTGATTGGTGGTTGCTGCGGGACCACCCCGAGTCACATCGGATCGCTGGCGGAGNTGGCCGCGGAACTCAAACCGGCCCAACGCAGCTCACGCCACGGGGCTGCCTCCGAAGAGGACGTTCGTCCGGCCCTCAATTACGACCCGGCTGCTGCATCGATCTACGGCGTCACGCCCTACCACCAAGACAATTCGTTTCTGATCATTGGCGAACGGCTGAATGCCAGTGGCAGCCGCAAGGTGCGGGAGTTGCTGGCGGAGGAGGACTGGGATGGCCTGGTGTCCGTGGCCCGCGGTCAGGTCAAGGAGAACGCCCATGTTCTCGACGTCAACGTCGACTATGTCGGCCGGGATGGTGAACGGGACATGCATGCGTTGGTGAGCCGTCTCGTCACCAACGTCAACCTGCCCTTGATGCTCGACTCCACGGAATGGCAGAAGATGGAGGCCGGCCTGAAAGTGGCTGGTGGCAAGTGCATCCTCAATTCCACCAACTACGAGGACGGGGATGAACGCTTCTTCAAGGTGCTTGAGCTGGCACGTCGATACGGCGCCGGCGTGGTGGTGGGCACCATCGATGAAGACGGCATGGCCCGCACNGCCGAGAAGAAATTCGCCATTGCCCAGCGCGCTTACAGGGACGCCTTGGAATTCGGAATCCCTGCCCATGAAATCTTTTATGACCCACTGGCGCTGCCCATCTCCACTGGTATCGAGGAGGACCGTCTCAACGGCAAGGCCACGGTGGATTCGATCCGCCTCATTCGTGAGAACCTCCCCGGCGTTCATGTGGTTCTGGGCGTCAGCAACGTCAGCTTCGGGCTCTCGCCAGCGGCGCGGATCACGCTCAATTCCGTGTTCCTGGCTGACTGCTGTGAAGCAGGCATGGATGCGGCGATTGTCAGCCCAGCCAAGATCCTTCCGCTGATCAAGATCAGTGAGGACCATCAGACCGTNTGCCGTGATCTGATCAACGACAACCGTCGTTTTGAAGACGGNATCTGCGTTTATGACCCACTGACGGAACTCACCAANTTGTTCGAGGGCGTCAGCGCCAAGGANGCCCGGGCTTCGGGGCCATCNCTGGCNGATCTTCCGATTGAGGAGCGCCTCAAGCAGCACATCATCGATGGCGAACGCATCGGTCTTGAACCGGCTCTGGATGAGGCTCTGGGCACCTACGCCCCACTGCAGATCATCAACACCTACCTGCTGGATGGCATGAAGGTGGTCGGGGAGTTGTTCGGCAGCGGTCAGATGCAGTTGCCGTTTGTGCTGCAGAGCGCCGAGACGATGAAATCAGCGGTGGCGTACCTCGAACCCCACATGGAAACAGCTGAGGGTGAGAGCACCAGCAAAGGCAAATTCCTGATCGCCACCGTCAAAGGCGATGTGCATGACATCGGCAAGAATCTGGTTGACATCATCCTCACCAACAACGGCTACGAGGTCGTCAATCTCGGCATCAAGCAAAGCTGCGAAGNCATTGTTGAAGCCCAGCGGGAGCATGGCGCCGATTGCATCGCCATGAGCGGCCTTCTGGTGAAATCCACGGCGTTCATGAAGGACAACCTCCAGGCCTTCAATGACGCTGGAATCGATGTGCCGGTGATTCTCGGCGGCGCAGCNCTCACCCCGCGTTTTGTNCACAAGGACTGCCGCGAGGTTTACGACGGACAGGTGATCTACGGCCGGGATGCCTTCGCGGATCTGCGCTTCATGGATGCCCTGATGGAGGCCAAGGGCAACAACAACTGGAGCAATCTCGACGGTTTTCTCGTCGACGGCCCGTCCGGCGTGGGTCTGGATCCAGATGAAGCTGAATCACCTGTCGAATCGGCTTCCGCCGGCGAGGCTGTCACCACGCCGAAACCTGACCTGCCGGTCACAACGCACCGTTCGGAGGCTGTCCCAGCTGAACCGATGCCGACCGCTCCGTTTCTGGGCTCTTCGGTTATCAGCGAATCGGATGTCAACCTCCAGGAAGTGTTTGCCTATCTCGATCGCAATGCTCTGTTTGCCGGCCAATGGCAGCTGCGCAAGACCCAGCAGCAGTCAAGAGAGGAGTACGAGGAGATGCTTCGCGAGAAAGCGGACCCCGTCCTGCAGCACTGGATGGACCGGTGTCTCAACGACTCCCTGCTGACGCCAAGGGCCGCATACGGCTATTTCCCCGTGGGTCGTGACGGCAACGCTCTGCGGGTGTTTGCACCCTCTGGCGATCAAGAACTGGGGCACTTTGACCTGCCGCGTCAGCGNTCCGGCAACCGCTACTGCATTGCCGACTTCTTTCAGGACATCGCGGACGATGGATCNCCGACCGACGTGCTGCCNATGCAGGCCGTCACCATGGGAGAGAAGGCCAGCGACGTTGCTCAGGAGCTGTTCAAAGGCGATCAGTACAGCGACTACCTCTACTTCCACGGCCTTGCGGTGCAAATGGCAGAAGCCATGGCGGAGTGGGTCCATGCGCGCATCCGCCGTGAACTTGGTTTCGCCGATCCGAACGACATGCCGTTGCGCGACGTGCTGGCCCAGCGTTACCGGGGCAGCCGCTATTCCTTCGGCTACCCGGCCTGTCCCAATGTTGCGGATTCGCGGCAGCAGCTGGACTGGCTTGGTGCGGATCGCATCGGCTTGTCCATGGATGCCAGCGACCAGCTCTCGCCTGAGCAGAGCACCACGGCGCTTGTGGCTCTGCACAGCAAGGCCCGNTACTTCAGCGCATAACCTGAGGCGCCTTTTTTTACCGACCATGGCGATTGCCGGACCTGACGGCGTGGATGCCGCGATCAAGGCAGGTGTTGATCTCGATGGCAGTCCCATCCCCACCGCGATGCTTGCGCTTTACAACCGCGTGATGGACTTGGAATCCCAGCGTGCACGCAGCGGGGTTCTGAAGTCGATGCGCAATCGGGTGGTGAAGACAGGGGCCAAGCACTTTGACCAAGACGCCCTTAACCAGCATCTGCTTGATGCCGGCTGGGATGGTCTCAAGGACAAGGAGATCGCCTTCTACTACAGCTGATCTCCGGATTGCGCTCTGTCGGACTCAGTCCTGGCAGAGCTTTTCCATCGTTTCGATCACTTCCTGCTGAAANTCGTCCAGAGCACTGGATTCACTCAGGTCGATGCCCTCGCCGGCAGCGTTCTGAGCCAGATCCTGAAAGTGAAAAGCNCCCTCACCGTTGGCTAGGAACTCGATCGCCGAGCTCTCACCGCTCTCACGAAACGCGTCGCAGAGCGCCAGGAATGCTGCGTCTTCAGTGAACTCCCAATCCATCGAGTGGACATAACTGAACGACCTTTACCGCGTTCCCCCAGGGGTTCGTCAACTGTCTGACGTCGAAATGTGCCACTCCTTCGGCAGACTCCCTCTGTCACAGGCCATCGGATGTCCATCAGCAGCTCAGCCCGCTCCGCGTCGTCCAATGTCCTCGGGGAACCGCTGAAGGTGTGCGGATGCACACCGATGACCGGCTGGTACCGCAATGGATTTTGCGAGACGGATCCGAGCGATCTGGGCCAGCACAGCATCTGCTGCGTGATGACCGAAGCCTTCCTCCGTTACAGCAAGGCCCAGGGGAATGACCTGTCGACACCGGTTCCGGCCTTCCAGTTCCCAGGACTGAAACCCGGCGACCATTGGTGCGTTTGTGCACCTCGCTGGAAACAGGCCTACGACGACGGAATGGCCCCCTTGGTCTGCCTGGAGGCCACCGAAGACACAGCGTTGTCAGTGGTGAGCCTTGACCTGTTGAAAGAGCACGCTCACCAACCGATTGGCTGACCATCCCAGGCGAGGAAAGCCCCGCTGTTCTCTGGCTTCTGTTGCATCAGCACGTCCAGCAGCTGATCCGCGGCACGCTCAGGTGTGAACAGTTTGTCCGGAGACACGAAGCTCTGAAAGGGTTTGGAGAGGGGCGTGTCCGTCGTGCCGGGATGCAGAAGCGTCACCGTGGCCAACGGCCAGCGACGGGACCATTCGATGCTCAGCGTCTTGAGCAATTGATTCTGGGCAGCCTTTGCAGCGCGATAGCCGTACCAACCGCCGCTGCGGTTGTCGCTNATGCTGCCGACGCGCGCACTCAGGCTGGCGAAATGAACGGGGTGGTCACGTGTCAACAAGGGTTCGATCGCCCTGGCCAGCAACACCGGCGCGATGGCGTTGATGCTGAACTGTTCCAGCAGCGCCGCCCGAGCAACTTGGCTGAGTCGTTTCTCGGGCCGAAGACCGGGGCCATGCAGCCGGCCGNTGGTGTTGATCACCAGGCGCAGGGGCTGGCCAAAACCTTGCAGGGACTCACGCAGGGCGTCGAGGTCGGCGTCATTCTCCAGGTCGAGCGTCAGGCTCTGATGCGGTGGGCCCTGTCGCCCTGCCGTCACCACGGTGAGACCGGGNCAGCGCAATCGGATGGCTGCCGCAAGGGCTGATCCGATTCCACCGGTGCCAACCAGCAGTGCGAGTCCTGTCCAGGTGCTGAACGCTGGGATGGTCATCTGCCGTGTTGGTCAGGCTGCAGACGTCTAGCGAATCTGCGGGAAGATTTTGGGGTCATGCCCGAGGCGTTCTGACAAATCAGCGTGGTCTCATCGTTTGCATTGCGCTGAGTTCCCTGTTGGCATCAGCGATTGCGTTGGTCGTCCTCCGATCCAGCCTGGCTCCATCTGGTCGGGCAGAAGGCACGCGTCTGTTGGATCTACTGGAGCCGGAGAGTGGACCTGCATCGGCGCCACCNAAACCCGTGATGCCATCGGCGCCGGCGGCGGTGCCAGCAGTCCCGCCGGTGGGATCAACGCTTCAGCTTCCGATTCGTGTTGGTCTTCTCAGCCAGCGTCCGATTCACCGGGTTCAACCTCTGGACGGTGGCAGATGCCAGCTTGTTGGTGCCAGCGCCAACACCAATGCACTGACCCAGCCTCAGCAGATCGAAGGGGTGATGCGATCGATTGAGCGNGGGGCACTGGTTTGTTCGGGCGGCCGCACTCGGATCAACGGGCGCACCTACCGCTCGACGATGCACCTGATTCAACGCGGTGAAGGCTGGCTGGCGGTGAATGAGCTTGATCTGGAGGATTACATCGCGTCGGTGGTCGGCGCTGAAATGCCAAGCCAGTGGCATGGGGAAGCCCTCAAAGCCCAGGCTGTGGCGGCCAGGTCCTATGCGATGGCCCATCTGGCAAGGCCGGCTGCAGCGGATTACAACCTTGGCGACACCACCCGATGGCAGGTCTTCGCTGGTGATGGCTCGGTCAGTGCTCCGTCGCTGGAGGCCGCCCGTGCCACCCGTGGCATCATCCTCACTTACGAGGGAGGCATCGTGGAAAGCCTGTACGCGGCCAATCGCTCGATTTCCATCGAAGCCCATGGCCACCTCGGGGCCAGCATGAGCCAATCAGGGGCCCAGGATCTCGCCCTTCAGGGCCAGGCCTTCAACGCGATTCTCGGGCATTACTACCGGGGAGCTTCTCTGGCACGCTTGCGCAACGATGGCGGTTGAGGATCTGCATCGCCTGGCGCTTGAGCGCAGNGAGCAGGCGATCTCAAACGGAGCACTCCTCCCCTTGAGCACGGAGGTCGAGCGTTGCCAGGGTCCGGACGACACCTACTTCGAACTGCGCCACCTGATTGGTGGGGTGCCACGCCATTTGCGTGCCGCTGGACCGAAACCGAATCCCTTCCGCCCCTGGGATCCGCGCCTTGCTATCGCGCCGGTTGCCGATGCCCACATGTTGATCCTCAACAAATACCCCGTGCAGCTCGGGCACATGTTGCTGATCACCAGGAGCTGGCAGCCCCAGATCGGATGGTTGTCCATCGACGACTGGTCAGCGGTGCATCGCGTNAATCAGGACACCACCGGACTGTGGTTTTTCAACAGTGGTCCAAGGGCCGGTGCCAGCCAACCGCATCGCCATCTTCAGTTGCTGCCACGGGAAGGCGACGCAGGCCTCTGCCCAAGGCAGACATGGTTCGAGCGTCAGCTCGCTTTGGGCTCCAGCACCGCGACGCTGGATGTTTTGCAGCAGAACGTCGCTGTGGCGGCGTTGATGCCAGACATGACGGCCGACAGGCTCCAGGCCACTTATCAGGAGCTGTGTGATCGACGTGGACTGGGCTCGCCGGATCAAGACCCGCGACCACGTCATCCATACAACCTCCTGTTCTGCAACAGCTGGATGGCGGTGATTTCTCGGGCCTGTGATGGTGTTCACGGCTTCAGCATCAATGCGCTGGGCTTTGCCGGATACCTGCTCAGCACGGATGAATCGGATCAGGATTGGTTGAAACGTCAGGGGCCGGAGAGCCTTCTGCGTGGCGTGGTTCCNTTGATTCCGTGATGGCACGGATGCGATGACCCCGTTGGTCNTGCATGGCTGGGAACAACGACGGATTCCGATTCCCGTCACTGTTCTGAATGCACAACACCTTTCTCAAACAGCGCAATCGCCAGGTTGAGCACCACCTGGACCTGGCCAGGTCCCAGGCGATCAAGTTTTCCTTGAGCACAGGTCTGGACCGGGACGACCTGTTTCAAGTGGGCGTTCTGGGGCTGGTCAAGGCCTCCAGGTCCTACCGGGAGGACACCCAGGTTCCCTTCCCTGTTTTCGCCCGTCCCCATGTTCGTGGTGCCATCCTTCACTACCTAAGGGACAGTGCTGCCCTTGTGCGTCTGCCCCGACGCATCGAAGAAGAAGCCCATCGCATCGGGAGGAGCTCAGAAGACCCGGTGACGGCAAGGGAACAGTGGATTCAACGTGCCTACCGATCGAAAACCCGCTGGCACCAGCTTCCAGACCATCTACAGGCCCCGTTTGATTCGCAGCTGTCCAAACTCGAGGACTCAGAACGACTTGAACGGGTTCGCGCAGCTCTCATGGATCTGCCGGAGTTGGAACGGTGTGCCGTGCGCGCCGTGGTGATGGAGGGTCAGAGTCTGCGGACGGTTGGGTCGAACCATGGCGTGTCGGCCATGACGATCCAGCGCCGCGTCAAACGGGGACTCCAACGCATCAGCCAGGCGTTGCGGGGGGATCAACCTTCGGATTGACTGTCGCGATGCATCTGCTGCTGCAGCGTTTCAATGGAGGCATTGATGGCAGCCAGCTGGCGCTCCAGCCCATCCCTCCAGAAGCTGAGCATGGCCATCTTGCGCTCCTGATGTTGACGCCTCCGCTGGTGGTGGTCACCAGTTCCGTTGCAGCAGAACGGAGGGAGCATGGGGATGAAAACGGTTCAAACAATCCTGACGGATTTCAACTGGTCCCGTGGGAACGGAAGTGCTTGGCTGTTCAGGATCAACGGATTACGGTTGGGGACCGTCGCACCGTTTGCTTCGGCCTGAAAGGCCGGAAAGCTGTCTCATGAGGACCAGACGCGTCTCATTTCTGGTCCTGAGCTGTGTCGCAGGCGCGACAGCTTCATTGGCAATTGTTGCCCCTGCGTCCGCCTACGTCGCCTTGATGGCAGGCCAGAGGGCCACACCGCTGAACGGCACCTTCAACTCAGTCCCTGTCCTTCACTCAAATCAACCTGAGATCGTTACCGGGCCGGGAATCCTTGTGAACACGGCTCCGGGATCGGCCATCGCTGCAGAAACCAACCGGCCGCTCCTCAACGCTGCATACACCTTCAAAGGTGACTTCGGCGTTCATATGCATCACAAGTACTACCCCTCCGACCAGGCCAAGCTGGGCGGCAGGCGCTCTCGTGGACTGCTCACCCTTGGCCTGATTGCGATCAATCCGGGTCGTCAGCCGGTCACGTTGACGTTTGATCGGGGCTCTGTGAAGAACAGCTTTGAGGCGCCGTACCTTCCGAACAATCTGATGGGTGTGAAACCCCTCGGGAAACGCCCGTGGAACACCGGTCCAGGCGATGCAACCGCCGTCCAGGTGCTCCGTAATGAATTGGATCGCAAGCTGCCCTCGACGATTGTCATCCCACCAGGCTCCAGCAAGGTTGTGGTGAAAACAGTTCTTCCCGCGCGCGGCATTGCCAACGGTCTGCTGCATGGGCGGAGCAACGGTCCGTTTCAGATGGCGGTGGTGGCCGCCGAGCAGGACAGTCAAGATCGTGATCTGATCGCCGTCCTCAGCCGCGGCAGGCTCGCCCCCGGCAGGATTTATCTCAAGCGGTTGCAAGACATTCAGGCCGGACGCGTGTTTTCACGGGTTGCGGGTGTCGCTGTAGGCGATCACTACAACGCCTCCGTGAGTCACAACCTGCAGGCCGGTCCGCTGCATGTGCCACTGACCAGCACGCGCCGCCACAACTTCGGCACCCGTGATGTCCAGGTCAATTCCCTGGCAACACGAATGGTCGATTCAGCTCTGAACAACGTGGGCACCTACGGCGTGCGCTACGACGTCAACCTCAATCTTTCGGGCCACGGTGCCCACCAGCTGGTGCTGAGCCATCCGGTCGTGTCGGGAAAGAAACCGTTCACAGCCTTTCGAGGTTCCATTCAAATCCAGCAGGGTGAACGGCTGGAAGAAATTCATGTGGGGCTTCGATCCGGTGAGAGCCTGGCCCTGACGGATCTTCGTCTCCAACCCGGTCGCAGCAATCCTGTACGAGTGAGCCTGGTGTATCCCGCTGATGCCACACCGGGCCATCTGCTGAGCGTCGTGCCCGTTCAGCAGTTGGCCATGCTGCATCAACGCCAGAAACTTCAGCGGGAAGCCCAGGAAAGGCTTGCCTTGCAGAAGCAGAAGCGTTCCGTGTCGCCGAAAACGCCTCCCCCGGCGGCGAAGACCCCAACCAAGCAACCGGCTGCGTCACCCGTCAAGGTGTTGAAGCCTGTGGCGAAACCCGCTAAGCGCCAACCCCCCGTTCCACCCCCACCCCTTCCGGCCATCGTTCCGATTCTGCGGCCGGACCCACGATTTACGGATGCGATCCGCTCCCAGCAGCAATGGCTCCTTCAGCTTCAAGGTCGATAACCTTCCGGAAGCAAGGGTGAGCTGTTGAGCGTCGAGGAATCCAACTCGAGGTCCATCAGCGTCAAGCTGCCCAACCACCTGGTTTCCCTGATTGACCAGTTGAAACGGGAATATGGCGTCCGTGCCCGCGGCCAGGTCCTGGAGATCCTGCTGGAAGGCATCCTGGGCGGCGGGGACAGTGATCATGGACCCATCGAGTCGGCTGANGATCACGCGTCAACGCTGACTGGTCTTACGGGNCCTTCCAGCAACAACACGGTNGANNGCAACGGCCCCAGCAANGCGCCGTTCAGCNATGACGACGTCAGCAATAACGACGTCAGCAATAACGACGTCAGCAGCCTGGTGCTGATCGGTTCTTCGANCTCCTCAGGGAGCGTTGCTGAACAACCCGCAANTCCTGCTCCGTCCACTTCCGGCATCGACCTGCCGGGGTTTGTGAGCCGCCGCACAACCCAGCTGCGCGACACCCTCAAGTCACCCAAGCGGCGGGCCTCATCCTTTGATGAACCACTCCTATCGACTGTTTCCCTGAGCGATCTTCAGTCGTCCGCCCAGGCTGCCGATGACCATTGGGTCTCGCTCTATGGGCAGGCACCTGGGGACACCGTTGTGGAGGCTGCGATTCTCTGGCTTGCCCGTGATCTCTGGCCCAGTCTCGAGGCGAGTGAAGGACGTGCCTTCACCTGGTCTGCGGCGAATGCGGCGATGCAGGACCTTTGTCCTGATTGGACGCTGACCACTCCATCTCTGGGTCGCGTGATGGTGGTGGCTGGTGCCCTCGAGGATCCTTTCGCGACAGCGGAGCTGTCGGCACGCATGCCCACCCTTGTGCGCCGTTTCGTGAACCGTTTCCGCCGCACGCGCCAATCCACGTCGTTTGAAACGATCGAATCAACGATGACCGTTCACGGTGCTTTGAAACTATTGGGCCTGTCCACCCAGGCTGGCGCAGCGGTGACCCTGGCATCGATTCGCGAGGCCTACAGAACCCAGGCGATGGCAGCACATCCCGATGCGGGGGGCTCAGCGGAAACGATGCGACGGTTGAACGAGGCGTACCGCATGTTGCGGGAGCTGTACCGAAAACAGTGAATCAAGGATCTCTCATGAGACTCAGGACTGGTCCCAGAAAGGGTCTTGATCGAGACTTGCCAGATTGCTCTTGGCGCGTCACGGATGGGCTTTGGGTAACTCCACGGGTGAATGAACGTCGCTTGCTTTCCTCGCTTCGCCAGCCGCACATCGCGCTGCATGTGTTCATGCATCCTGAATGAGAACAGTTCTGGGTCTCATTTCTGGACCAGAGTCAAAATGTTGAGTAAGCATCATCAATTCATTTTTGGCTTGCTTCGCTTGTCAAAGCCATTAAGGCTGCATTTGGGTCGTTGTGATGACTTTTTGGCGTGACATCATCAATTTTTGATGTGTTTGGGGCGGTCCAGGTTCTGTCCATTGCAGGCCTGGCGTTGCTGATTGACTGCAAACAGGCATTTTTGATGGTCGCGTCTCTGCTGTAGACACAGTGACGCGCATGACGCCACGGCTGCGCCATGCGCCACAGGTCCAAGGCGCAACGAATGCGAGATGCTGTTTCGCCTGTCTCAGTCAAGATCCGACCTAGGGCTAATGTCTTGTCCCAGATGAGATCTGTGAGAGAGAGAAGTATTGCTCGCGCTGTCTCCCATAGGCGACCAGTCGCGTCAATCAAAAGCTGACGGACGCTGCCTCAATGCCGATGACTTTGTCGACTTGCTTGTTGCACTAGACCATTGCTCGCCGGTCTTGAATGCGAACTGATTTGAGACCTGTAGAGAGACTCGGCTGAGACGTCCTGGGGCAGGGCGCTGAACGGTGTCTCAGCGAGAAGCATCTGGACGCAGGATGAGTCTGAAGCTACGTCTCGTATGCGATTGCTTGGATCCTCAGGTTGACGTCTGCATGCCCTGGATCAGGTAATCGAAATAAGGGGAAGCGAGCTTGCCTTGCTGATCGGAAAGCAGTGCCAAAGAAGCCTCTTTCATCGTTTTCATCGCCTCNACCATGCCGGGCATCGGGACGCCGAGGCTGTTGTACATCTCACGGGCACCAACCAGGCCGATCTCCTGAATCATCTCGGTGCTGCCAGCCAGCACCCCGTAGGTGATCAGCCTCAGGTACCAGCTGTAGTCACGCAGGCACTGAGCACGTTGTTTCTGGCCGTAGGCATTGCCTCCTGGTGCCACATATTCCGGTTTGCGGCTGAACAGCTGTTTGGCGGATTCGTCAACGATCTTCTTTTCGTTGTCCGTCAGCACCCGAACCACCGAGACGCGCATGGCTCCCTGGTCAAGGAAATCCACGATGCTCCGTAGCTCTCCGCTGGTGGGGTACCGCAGATCCTCATCGGCCTGAAGGATGAGATCCCGGACAACACTCATGGAACTGGACAGGCTTCGTGGAGTTTAGTGGTCACAAGTGGGCCAACCGACCGGTTCGGACCCTGGTGTTACGCCATTGCAATGCCCGAGAACAACGGCGCACAGGCCGATCCCACCGCACCGAAGCCAGGACTGAGCCTGGAGCTTGACGTGGTGGATCTGGATCGTGATGGCCATGGTCTGGCCCGCTGGAACAACTGGGTGATCGTGGTGCCTGGCCTGCTCCCCGGTGAACGTGGCCAGGTGCAACTGCAGCAACGTCAGAAATCCCGCTGGCTTAGCCGTGTGACCGAACGCCTGGTGTCATCACCGCTGCGTCGCCATCCACCTTGCATCCTCGCCAGTGATTGCGGTGGCTGCACCCTCCAACATCTCGAGGACTCCGCGCAGCGCAGCTGGAAACAGGACAACCTGGCTCAGGCGTTGAACAGGATCGGTGGCATTGACCATCCGGCCGATCCTGCCCTGGCCGACCAGCGGGGCATCGGTTACCGCAACCGTGGATTGATTCCGTTGCGTCGGGAGGACACCGGTCGTTTGCGCATGGGGTACTTCCGTCGTGGAACCCACCGCATCGTGAATCTGTCGCAATGTCCGGTTCTGGATCCACGTCTCAATGGGCTTGTTGCTCCTCTGAAAGCGGATCTCGATGCCAGTGGGCTCGAGGCCGATCACGATCTCTCCCAGGGGCAGGGGTTACGTCATCTCGGACTGCGTCTTGGTCATCACACCGGGGAGGTGCTGATCACTGTTGTGAGCAGCCAGCCCCACCCCGCGCTGCCGCTCCTTGCCCAGCGCTGGTTCCACCAGTGGGACCACGTGAAGGGGGTCACGCTCAACCTGCAACCGCGCCGCACCAACCAGATTCTGGGGCCCAACACTCAGGTGCTGGCTGGGGTGGACCGCATCCGCGAGCAGTTCTGCGGTCTTGATTTGTTTCTGTCGACCACCACCTTTTTTCAGATCAACACGCCCCAGGCCGAACAGATCGTCCGTCTGATCGTGGCTTGGCTTGGGGCGAAATCCGTTGATGGACCGATCATCGATGCCTACTGCGGCATTGGCACCATCAGCCTTCCGCTTGCGGCAGAGGGATTGCAGGTGGTCGGGATTGAGATCAATCCAGATTCCATTGCTCAGGCGCAAGCCAATGCTGTGGCAAATGGGCTCCAGACGCTGACGCGCTTTCGGGCCGGTGATGTGGCGACTGAGTTGCAGGCCGAACTCAGCGGCTGCTCTGCCGTGGTGTTGGATCCTCCACGCCGAGGATTAGCTCCCGATGTGGTGGAGGCCATCCTGACTGATCCGCCCCCCCTGCTGGCCTACCTCAGTTGTGATGTCGCTACGCAGGCCCGGGACCTGCGTCAGCTGTTGGCACCCGCTGGGGTCTACGCACTGGAACGTCTTCAGCCGGTTGACTTCTTTCCCCAGACCACCCATCTGGAAAGCCTGGCCCTGATGCGACGGATCAACTCCTGAGCTCGGCGCCGTATTGCTTCACCAGGGCCTGTCTGATCTTGTCGTGAACCGGTTGCACCTGGTCATCCGTGAGGGTTTCGCTCTTGCCGCGGTAGCGAAGACGAAAGGCCTGGCTGGCTTTGTCCGCACCCAGCTGCTCCGATTCGAATCGATCAATCAGGGTGACGGCCTCGAGCAGGGGTTTGCCCGCTTTTCGGATGGATTGCACCAGATCACCTGAAGCGAGGGATCGGTCCACCACCACCGCCAGGTCGCGTTCGCTGGCGGGGACTGTGGGAAATGGTTTGAAGGCGGGTCTCCAGCGGTTGCTGCGGGTGGCTGCCTCCACCAGACGCTTCAGATCAAGCTCGAACACATAGGTGGCGTCAGGCAGATCGTTGCGTTCCGCCAGTTGTGGATGAAGCTGGCCGAAGCAGCCCAAGGGGCGGCCCTCCAGCACGAGGGTGGCGGCTCGTCCGGGATGCAGACGCGGATCATCGCTGAGGCGTCGATCACTCACCTCCAGCTTCAGAGCCTCCATCACTTCACCCAGTCGCCCGCGCGCGTCGAAGTAGGTGGGTGCAGGGGATTTGCCACTGCTGGTCCAGCGCTCCATGCGTCGATCTCCGCAGATCACACCAGCCAGCAGCGCAGTTTCCTGAACGGCGTCCGCTGATCCGGCGTAGGTGGTGCCGAGTTCAAAAATCCAGCAGCCACCCTGGGAGGCCTTGAGGTTGCGCACGCAAACGGCCAGGTGCTCATCCAGGAGATTGGTGCGCAGATGACTGGTTTCCGCCAGAAGCGGATTGCTGATGGCGATTCGATCGTCATCTGCATTCGGACCCACCAGGGAAAGTGTGGTGATCTCCTGCAACCCTGCGGACGTCAACAGCGAACGCAACCTGCGTTCGGCCTGCTGTTCCGGCGTCAACGCCCCGGGAGCCAAAGGATCGGGGAGATGGGCACCGAATTGATCGAAACCAACGAGCCTGGCGACCTCCTCAATCAGATCAATTTCACGGGCCAGATCAAGCCGTCGAGATGGTGGCGCGATCACCAGCCATCCCTGCTCGTCGACGCTCAGTTCGCAGCCCAGCGCTGTCAGGCAGCGTTCGATCACCGCATCAGCCAGATCCGCAGTCCCGGTCGGCGTCTGCGCAGGGCCAAGCAATTGGTGCAGCGCATCCCGGCGCAACAGCACAGGCGCGGCTTCGGCGCCGATGTCACCGCAGACCCAGCGGCCCTTGGCCGAACAAGGAAACTGCTCCTGCAGCAACTCCAGTGCCCGCAAGGCGCAGGCCATGGTCATGTCCTTGGGCAATCCCTTTTCAAACCGGGCACTGGCATCGGTGCGCAATCCAACCGAACGGGCTGTGCTGCGCACGTTGGCGGGGCTGAACATGGCGGACTCGAGCCAGATCCGTTTGGTGGTCGCTGTGACACCACTGGCCTGACTGCCCATCACGCCTGCCAAGGCAATGGGATAGCCATGGCAGGTCACCACCTGAGCACGGTTGTCGAGGCGCAGCTCCCGCTCGTCGAGTCCAGTGAACGGTTCACCTTCTTGGGCCTGTCGCAGGCCGAAATCACCTGCCTGCACCGGTTGACCGGTCAGCCGTTCGAGGGCATCGGCGTCGAAGGCATGCAGCGGTTGGCCCTGTTCGAGCATGACCACATTGGTGATGTCGACCACGGCATTGACGTGGTTGATCCCGGCCCGTTCCAACCGCTGCTGAACCCACGCTGGCGATCCAACCGCACCATCGACTCCGTCGATCAGGGTGAGTCCATACAGCCCCCCCGCCTGCATGGCCTCGGCACTCTCTGAAGCGGGTTCGAGAGGCGCGTGATCCGGTTGAAGCGTCAATTGGGGAAGGTTCAGCTCCGCTCCAGTGAGGGCAGCCACCTCTCGGGCAATCCCCACCATCGACAGTCCATCCGGGCGGTTGGCGGTGATGGCCAGCTCCAAAACCGTGTCATCCAGACCCAGCATCGGAGCGACGGGGGCACCCGGAGCAGGGCACTCGTCTGCGATGTCGTCGAGAACCGCAATCCCCTCGGATTCCGTTGCCAGCCCCAGTTCGGCCAGGGAACAGATCATCCCGTTGCTGCCCACACCTCTCAACTCACCGGCCTTGATCGTGAGGTTCACGGCGGGCAGCACCGCACCCACCATGGCCACGGGCACATGGATTCCTGCCCGCACGTTCTTGGCTCCACAGACGATCTGAATCGGTGCATCTGCACCGACATCCACCTGGCAGACGCTCAGCTTGTCGGCGTTGGGATGCTTGTCGCGCTCCTGCACGAAACCGACCACCACACCCTTGGCCCGGGCGCTGAGATCGTCGATCTCCTCCTCCTCGAATCCGGCCATGGAGAGCCGCTGTGCGAGCTCCTCAATCGGTTCCGTCACCTGGACCAGTTGCTTGAGCCAGGAGAAAGAAACCCGCATGGGTTGAGGCGAGAACGGCGCGTGAGTTTAGGAAGAGTGGCTCAGCGGTCCTGGCATCACCGCCAGGTAAGCTCTTTGTTTGTCAATCCGCTTCGCACTGCGGCGCAACGTCCTTTATGGCCAAGAACAAGGGCGTCCGGATCGTGATCACTCTCGAGTGCACC
>NHIA01000029.1 GCA_002170825.1 Cyanobacteria bacterium TMED177 | reverse complement strand
TCGGTGGTCGTTTCAGCGGTCACAACCTCGGGCTCCGACGCTGCCTGAGCCGCTTCGATCGGCTCAACGGTCTGATCCTGCGCTGGGGTGGAAGCGTCGCCGCTCATGCTGACCGCTCTGAAATTGCTGTTTAGACATGTTGCAGGGGAACGCACACCTCACACAAGCTGCGGAAGCCCGCACCTCCATCTGACGACCCAACGCGATGACCCTGGCCCGTCCCATTCCAGCAAGAATCGACGCCGCGCAGCAACGGCTCGAGCTGGAACTGCTGATCAAGCAGGCGGTGCCAAGTCCGGACCAGTTGCGTCGCTCCCTGCCGCTGCTGGATGCGATCAGCGACATGGAACCAGAGCACTGGCGAAGCATTCAGGCCTTGCCAATCGGCCTGAATGAACAGCATCTCGACATCGCCATTCCCAGTCACTGGGGTGAGACCGAATGGCAGGCCCTGATCGACCAGCTCCCAGCGAGTGGCCGCACCGTTCGGCTGCACCCAACGCTTCTGGAGGACTTGCTCAGCGCCCTGGGGGAGACAGAGGGCGTGGCCGAAGCAGAAGTGCCAGGCAAGCCCAAGGTCGAAGAACTCAATCGGACGCCCGAAGCCCAGAGCGTTGAGCCAGCCAGCCATGGGCTCAGCGCAGACGATGCGGACCTGGAATTCGCCGCATCGTCATTTCTGGAGGGATTCAATCCGGAAGGCGTTCTCGAGACAGAAGCCGAAGCGGAAGCCGACGTGGCCCGCGATGCGACAGACCTTGAGGCCAGCCTCAAGGATGCGGAAGCCTCACCGGTGGTGGCTCTTGTGGACCGGATCCTGCTCCAGGCGATGTCCATCAATGCCTCAGACATCCACGTGGAACCGCAGCAGAAGGGCCTGCGTCTGCGCTACCGGCAGGACGGCGTCCTCCAGCAATACGTCGAACCATTGCCCAGCCGCTTGATCCCTGCCGTCACCTCCCGGTTCAAGATCCTTGCCGACCTGGACATCGCCGAACGCCGGCAAGCCCAGGATGGGCGCATCCGCCGCCGTTACCGGGACCGTGTGGTGGATTTCCGGGTCAACACGCTGCCCAGTCGCTTCGGTGAAAAGGTCTGTCTGCGCCTTTTGGACAGCAACGCCACCCAGCTGGGGCTGGACAAGCTGATCTCCAACCCGATCACCCTTGATCTGGTGCGGGAACTGGGCGCGAAACCCTTCGGCATGATCCTGGTGACGGGTCCCACCGGATCCGGAAAATCCACAACGCTCTATTCGCTGCTGGCGGAACGCAACGACCCCGGCATCAACATCTCCACCGTGGAGGACCCAATCGAATACACCCTGCCGGGGATCACCCAGTGCCAGGTGAATCGCGAGAAGGGCTTTGACTTCGCCACTGCCCTCAGGGCCTTCATGCGGCAGGACCCGGATGTGCTGCTGGTGGGTGAAACCCGTGATCTGGAGACGGCAAAAACAGCCATCGAAGCGGCACTCACCGGTCACCTGGTGCTCAGCACCCTGCATGCCAACGATGCACCCAGCACCATCGCCCGTCTGGATGAGATGGGCGTTGAGCCGTTCATGGTCTCCGCAGCTCTGATCGGTATCGTGTCGCAGCGCCTGCTGCGTCGGGTCTGCACCACCTGCAGAGAGCCTTACCGACCGGACGAACGGGAACTCGGACGATTCGGGTTGATGGCAAGTACTGAAAGCGAGGTCACCTTCTACAGGGCTCACCGCAACGACGGCAGCCGTCCTGTCTGCAAAACCTGTAACGGCAGTGGATACAAGGGCCGGGTTGGCGTGTATGAGGTGCTGCGCATGAATGAGGAACTGGCCACTGCGGTGTCCTCAGGAGCCACCACGGATGTGATCCGTCAGCTCGCCCTCGAATCGGGCATGGCCACGCTGCTGGGCTACAGCCTTGACCTGGTCCGGCAGGGACAAACCACCCTGGAGGAGGTCGGCCGAATGATCCTCACCGATTCAGGACTGGAATCCGAGCGGCGGGCCCGCGCCCTCAGCACAATGACGTGCAGAGGATGTGGAGCCGGACTTCAGGAGAGCTGGCTGGAATGCCCGTACTGCCTCACCCAACGCCATTGAGGGAAGCGTCATGGATCTAATGATTGAAGACCTGATGCAACAGCTGGTGGAAGGCGGCGGCAGCGACCTGCACATCGCCACGGGCCAGCCTCCCTACGGGCGGTTCAGTGGTGAGCTGCGTCCGATGGGTGAGGAACCCTTGGCTGAGGAGGACTGCAACAAGCTGATTTTCTCGATGCTGAACAACAGTCAGCGCAAGACCCTGGAGCAGACCTGGGAACTGGACTGTGCCTACGGCTTAAGGGGTGTGGCCCGATTCCGCGTGAACGTGTACCGCCAGAAAGGCAGCTATGCCGCTTGCCTGAGAGCCCTCGGCAGCACAATTCCAAGTGTTGAGCTGCTGAACCTGCCTCCGGTGGTGCTGGAAACCGGCCGGAGACCGCGGGGTTTGGTGCTGGTGACCGGTCCAACCGGATCGGGCAAAACCACCACCCTGGCGGCACTGCTGGACCACATTAATCACACCCGCAGTGAGCACATCCTCACCATCGAAGACCCGATCGAATTCGTCTACCAAAGCGACAAAAGCCTGGTGCACCAACGTCAGCTGAACGAAGACACCCGCAGCTTCGCCAATGCTCTCCGTGCCGCCCTGCGAGAAGACCCGGACGTGATTCTGGTGGGAGAGATGCGGGATCTGGAAACGATTCAGCTCGCTGTGAGTGCCGCCGAAACGGGCCATCTCGTGTTCGGCACCCTGCACACCAGCTCGGCAGCCCAAACGGTGGATCGGATGGTGGATGTGTTTCCCCCCGAACAACAAACCCAGATCCGTGTGCAACTCTCCGGCAGCCTGGTGGCCGTGTTCTCCCAGACGCTCTGCCGGCGCCAAGCCGCTAAACCAGGGCAGTTCGGCCGGGTGATGGCTCAGGAGATCCTGATCAACACGCCCGCCACGGCCAACCTGATTCGAGAAGGAAAAACAGCTCAGCTCTATTCCCAGATTCAGACCGGAGGTGAGCTGGGCATGCAAACCTTGGAAAAGGCGCTGGCCGATCTGGTCAACAGCGGTGATGTGAGTCGGTCCGAAGCGATGGCCAAAGCAAGCAAACCTGGCGAGCTTGAGCGACTGCTCGTCTGACCGGCATGGCGTTCTTCATCGCCACGGTTCAAAGCGCTGCAGGAGAAATGAAGCAGCTGACCATAGAAGCTGCGACACCATTTGCTGCACGGCAATTTTTAAGGCGACGCGGCATCCGTGCTCTGGAACTGCAACTGGACCGTTCAGGGCCTTCAACATCCAAACAGCGATCTGAATCGGCTTTCATCGCGAACTACTTGACCCGGGATGGGAAGCCCGCTTCCACAACCATCCAGGCTGTGGATGAACGCTCTGCAAAACGCTTGTTGCGCCAACGCGGGATTCGTGCGTTGAGCTTGGAACGAGCCGGCAACAGATCGACTGAGGCCCCACCTCTAACTCAAGCCCGAAAGCCATCACTGGTCAAAACAGCCAGCTCGGACAAGAACGCTCAAATCCAACAACGCAGCGCCTTCCAATCACTGGAAAAGCTTCTTGAGAAACCACCTGGCGTCAAGGAGAAAGCTGTGTTTGCCAGCAAGTTGGCAGCCCTGGTGGATGCCGGTGTACCGATCGTGCGCAGCCTTGATCTGATGGCATCACAGCAGAAGATGCCGATGTTCAAGCGGGCTCTAACTCAAGTGAGCCTGGATGTGAATGAAGGAATTGCTCTGGGAACCGCAATCCGCCGATGGCCGAAGGTGTTTGATCAGCTCAGCATCGCCATGGTGGAAGCGGGAGAGGCCGGCGGCGTGCTGGATGAAGCCCTGAAGCGACTGGCCAAGTTGCTGGAGGACAACGCCAAGCTGCAGAACCAGATCAAAGGAGCCCTGGGCTATCCCGTGGCCGTGCTGGTGATCGCAATCCTGGTGTTTCTGGGGATGACGATCTTTTTGATTCCAACATTTGCAGGCATCTTTGAGGATCTGGGCGCGGAACTACCTGCATTCACGCAGCTGTTGGTGAATCTCAGTGAACTGCTGCGATCCACCGTTGCGCTGTATCTCGCAGGCGGGTTGCTGCTGATCATCTGGCTGTTCAGGAAGTACTACACCACGTCCAATGGACGCCGTGTGATCGACCGGCTGATGCTCAAAGTCCCCCTGTTCGGCGAGTTGATCCTGATGACAGCCACCGCACAGTTCTGCCGCATCTTCAGCTCCCTCACCCGAGCCGGAGTTCCCATCCTGCTGGCAATGGAGATTTCCAGTCAAACCGCAGGCAATTCGATCATCTCCGATGCGATCCTGGCGTCACGGGGAATGGTGCAGAACGGCGTTCTGCTCAGCACTGCCTTAATCCGTCAGAAAGTATTGCCGGACATGGCCCTGAGCATGTTGGCCATCGGGGAGGAAACCGGGGAGATGGACAAGATGCTCAGCAAAGTGGCGGATTTCTATGAAGACGAAGTGGGGGCAATGGTGAAGGCACTCACCTCAATGCTGGAGCCCGCCATGATCGTTGTGGTGGGAGGAATCGTGGGATCGATTCTTCTGGCGATGTATCTGCCGATGTTCACCGTGTTTGATCAGATCCAGTAAGCGCAAGGGCCGCGGCCTGCCCCGCCAACCAGCCACTGGTCCAGCAATGTTGAAAATTGAATCCGCCGGTCACACCATCCACATCCAACAGTTCTCCGGCGACATGCAATCCAGGGCAGCAGCGGCTTTCCATCCTGGCCAAATCGATCTCGCCAAGATCAACCCCTCCGGCTGTGACGAATTCCTCTCCGAAGGGACCGCGACCCTTCACCGTGTAACGGCAGCGATGCAGCTGCTGGAGCAGACGTTGCTCCAAGCGGCCAGGAAGATCTGACCAGCGCTGATCCAAAGCAACACCAGCGCCATCCAGCATGGAAAGCCACAACCGTCGGGGCAACTGCCCAGCCAAAGGTCTGGAAGCCGCCAACGTGCGACGCGCCGATTGGATTCGCTGGTCTCGCAGCTCAACCAGGAGCTGCTCCTGCGTCACCGAACCAACCCAGCTCACCTGCAATGTGGCGCGATAACGGCTGCTCTGGAGCGCACGGGCAGCGAATGCTGTGAGCCGCAGGGTGGCCGGTCCGCTCAGGCCCCAATGGGTGATCAGCACACGGCCCACCTGACGGAAGCGCGCCTCACCCACCTCCAGATCCAGGCGAACATCATCGAGCGCGATGCCGGCACAACCGACAAGCTGAGGCGCATCAAGGGCCAGGGTGAACAACGACGGCACCGGTGCAATCACCCGATGGCCGAGCTCCGCCGCCAGTCGCCGACCACTGGGATGACCACCCGTGGCCAGAAGAACGCGGTTGGCCTGAATCAACTCCCCGCCGCGGCATTCCGCCTGGAAGCCATTGATCCGATCCTTCTTCAGCGACGTGACGAAGGCGCCCGTGCTGAGCACGACACCCTGATCACGTGCGGCCTGCCGCAGACAGGCGACCACCGCCGATGAGCGATTGGCCTCAGGAAACATCCGACCGTCCGCTTCCTCCACCAACACCAAACCGCGTTCAGCGAACCAAGCGACAGCATCCCCGCTGGCAAAGCGGCTGAACGGTCCCCGCAACGGTCTCTGACCTCTGGGGTAGTGGCCCACAAGCTCGCGAGGATCCCAGCAGGCATGGGTGACATTGCAACGACCACCGCCGCTCATCCGAACCTTGCTCAGCGGCTCGGCTGTGGCCTCCAGCACCCGAACGCGGCGAATCCCTTGCTCAGCAGCGGTGATGGCCGCCATGAAACCGGCGGCACCGCCGCCGATCACCAGCAAATCAACCGTGCTGAAGTCAGCCCGCTGGTCGGAAGACGAGGGCGACGCCGTTGTTGCAGTAGCGCTTGCCCGTCGGTCGGGGTCCGTCATTGAACACGTGTCCCTGGTGACCACCGCATCGACTGCAGTGATATTCCGTGCGCGGAATGATCAATTTGAAATCTACTTTCGTGGCGATCGCTCCTGATAAGGGCTGCCAAAAACTGGGCCAACCGGTGCCGCTGTCGAACTTCGCCTCGGAGGAAAACAGCGGAAGATCACAACCGGCGCAGTGGTAAACCCCATCGCGCTTTTCGTTGTTCAGCGGACTGGTGAACGGTCGCTCTGTCCCCTCGTTGCGCAAAACGTCGTACGCCTGGGGCGACAGGCGCTGACGCCAGGCATCCCCGCTGAGATCCCAGGCTGGATCTGCTGGTTTGGATGCTGCCAGCACGGGTCGCGGCCACCAGCTGCTACCGAAGACACCCGCCATGGCAGCCATCAACAACGAACGGCGGGAAAGAAGGACGGCACTGAAGGGCATCGATGCCGGAGACAAGTGACTCCGAGGGTTCTAATGGATTCATGACCGCCACTGAAACCGCTGCCTATCGCTTCAGCGTGGCGCCGATGCTGGACTGCACGGATCGGCACTTCCGCGTGTTGATGCGTCAGATCAGTCGGCGCGCTCTGCTGTATTCGGAGATGGTTGTGGCTCAAGCGCTGCACCACACGAACCGACGCGACAAGCTGCTGGATTTCGATCCTGTGGAACACCCCATCGCCTTGCAAGTGGGTGGAGACGATCCCGCTTTGCTGGCGGATGCAGCACGCCTTGCCAGCGACTGGAACTACGACGAAATCAACCTGAACGTGGGCTGCCCCAGCCNGAAAGTGCAGGCCGGAAATTTCGGCGCCTGTTTGATGGCGGAACCGGATCTGGTGGCGCGGTGCGTTGAAGCGATGGGTCAAGCCTCGCCCCTGCCGGTCACCGTGAAACACCGCATTGGCATTGACGATCTGGACAGCGATGACCTGCTCACAGCATTTGTGGACCGCGTGGCCGCCGCCGGTGCCAGCCGTTTTTCCGTGCACGCGAGNAAGGCNTGGCTGGAAGGGTTGGACCCCAAACAGAACCGAACGATCCCGCCACTGGAGCACGACAGAGTGAAAGCTCTCAAACAGCGGCGTCCCCACCTGGTGATTGAACTGAATGGTGGACTCGAATCACCGGAGGACTGTCTCGAAGNTCTTGGGCACTGCGACGGCGCCATGGTCGGTCGAGCCGCCTACGCCCATCCACTCCGCTGGGGAACGATGGACTCCCTGGTGTTTGGAGAACCGTCCCGCAACGTTCTCGCCTCCGATGTGGTGATGGGTTTGTTGCCCCATGCGGCAGCTCACCTGAGCAGAGGAGGACGGCTGTGGGACATCTGCCGACACCTTGTTCAACTCGTGGAAGGCGTTCGTGGCGCTCGGCACTGGCGCCGGGAACTGGGGGAAAAAGCCCAGCGGTCCGACGCCGATCTGAACGTTCTAGAAGAGTCCGGCCGACAACTCAAAGATGCCGGTCTTTAAGGGGAATCAGCCCTCCGCACCGCCATAACCGGAGTAATCGTCGCCACCACCACTGCTGGAGGATCCACGGCGGCGACGGCTACGACCATCGTCGTAGCCACCACCTTCGCCACCGCCGCCACCACCATCACGGGCTCCATAACTGCGATCTTCCCAACCCCGGGCTCCGGAAGGACG
Organism: Cyanobacteria bacterium TMED177; assembly: GCA_002170825.1. GTDB lineage: Bacteria > Cyanobacteriota > Cyanobacteriia > PCC-6307 > Cyanobiaceae > Parasynechococcus. The sequence goes on along the minus strand of NHIA01000029.1, from coordinate 59,061 downwards.
ATCACCACCGCCGCCACCGCCGTAGCCACCACCATCACGGCCGCCGCCACCGCCGTAGCCACCACCATCACGGCCGCCACCACCGCCGCCGCGGTAACCACCACCATCACGGCCGCCGCCACCACCGCCNTAACCGCCACCGCCGCCATAGCCACCACCGCCGCCGCCGCGACGGGGTGCACTGCCACGGGGTTCAGCTTTGTTGATCCGCAACGGTCGCCCCATGAGCTCAGCACCCTGCAGGGCTTCGATTGCGGAGTCCTCNGCGGCTTCGTCAGCCATTTCCACAAACGCAAAACCACGCTTGCGGCCTGTATCCCGCTCGAGGGGGAGGGCACAATTCGCAACTTCGCCAAACTGGGCGAAAAGCTCAATCACATCTTCCTGCTCAGCGCGGAAGGGAAGGTTGCCGACAAAAATGCTCACGTTCTGAGTGGACCGGGTACGAAAAAAAGGACCGAAAAGGCCTGGACTATCGCCATCGGACCATGACTCCGGAATGAAGTGACATCCCTCTGGCTCATCAAGCGTAGACCCGGTTGAGCAAAGCAGTCATCAAGACGAAACGGATTCATTCAGGCGCTGCTGCCAAAGCTGCAATTGCTCCGCCACTCGNTCGAATCCTGTGCCTCCCTCGCTGCGCCGCGCCGCCACAACCGCGCGAGGTGCCAGNGCGTCATGCAAATCCGCTTCAAACGCCGGATGGAGCTCCTTCCAGGCCTCAAGGCTGAGTTCACGCAGCAAACAACCCTGATCCAGGCAACGGCGAACGACTGCTCCAACCAGTTGGTAGGCCTCTCGAAAGGGAACACCCCGAGCAACCAGGTAATCCGCCACATCCGTGGCATTGGAAAAATCGCTTTCCACCGCTTGATTGAGACGATCAACGCGGAACTCCAATCCCTCCTCGAACAGAATGGCGGTGGCTTCAACACAGTCCCGCATCGTTCGNAAGGCATCAAACAACGCCTCCTTGTCTTCCTGAAAATCTTTGTTGTATGCAAGGGGTAAGCCTTTGATCATCGTCAGCAGCCCCTGCAGATGACCAAACACGCGACCGCACTTTCCTCTCACCAACTCCGGGACATCGGGATTCTTCTTCTGGGGCATCAAGCTGCTACCGGTGGCACAGCGATCCGTGAGCCGGACAAACCCGAACTCTTCGGAGGCCCAGGCGATCACCTCCTCTGACAAGCGGCTGAGATGGGCCATCACCAATGAAGCGGCCGCCNAGAACTCCACGCAGAAATCACGGTCACTGACGGCATCAAGACTGTTGGCATAAATCGCCTCAAAGCCGAGTTCCCGTGCAGTGAAACGCCGATCAATCGGCACCGGTGTCCCCGCCAGTGCCGCAGCTCCGAGAGGACAAATGTTGACGCGACGGCGCACATCGCCAAGACGCTGCCGGTCCCGTTGCAGCATTTCGATGTAAGCCAACAGATGGTGCGCCAGACAGAGCGGCTGAGCCCTCTGCAGATGGGTGTAACCCGGAATCATCGTGGTTTGGTGCCGCTCTGCCTGGATGAGCAGAGCCTGTTGCAGGCGCTTGAGATCCCCATCCACTTCATCCATCCGCCGGCGCAGCCACAAGCGCAGATCCGTCCCCACCTGATCATTGCGGCTGCGTCCGGTGTGAAGCTTTTTGCCCACGGGCCCGAGCAGGGCGATCAATCGCCTCTCCACAGCGAAGTGAGCATCCTCATCCTCCAGTCCGGGGGTGAAGCTGCCTTCTGATGCTTCCGTGCGGATCGTCTCCAATCCCTCCACCAACTGGGACGCCTCCTCGGAAGAGATCACGCCGCACTCAGCCAGCATGCGGGCATGGGCAATGGATCCGTCCAGATCCTCCTGAAGCAACGTGAGATCAAATCCGATCGATGCGTTGAAGGCTTCGATGAAAGGATGAAGACCCTGTTCGAAACGATCACTCCAGGTGCCTGCGGCGCCACCGGTCACACCACCTGCCATCGGTTGCTCTGTTGATTGCCTCAGCTTGTCAGGCGACCGCTGTAGGGCTTCACGCTGGGCAGACTGACGGCCTCCGGAACCTTCAAAACAACCATCGATGCATCGTCTTCGAGATGGCGATCTGCTCCCACGAAACGGTCAAGGCGCTCAAACAATGTGTCGAGAATTCCCTGGGACCCTTGGCCACTGCGACAGGCGCTGTCCAGGGAGCGGATCAACCGCGCCTCATCAAAGCGATCACCGGTCAGACCAGGGGCTTCGGTGACGCCGTCGGTGTAATACAACAGCACATCACCAGGGTCCAAGCGAACCTCACCAAGGCCGTAATCAGCCTCCGGCTGCAGGCCGATCAGCAGTCCAGCAGCATCCAACCGACTGATGCTGCGGCGCTCCGCCCGCCAAAGCAGGGGAGGGTTGTGCGCCGCATTGGCGTATCGCAACCTTCGGGTCCGCGGATCGAAATCTGAATAAAAGAGGGTCACGAAGCGGTGGGACTGCGCCAGATCCTCCTGAGCCAACTGGTTGAGATCGTGCAGGATGCGATCCGGGGGAAGACCGCTGAGCACTTCGGCCCGCAACATGCCGCGCAGCATGGTCATCAGGAGACCGGCAGGAACACCCTTCCCCATCACATCGCCCATCACAAGCGCCCACCGGCCCCGCTCCCGACGGCGACCGATCAACTCCGGTCGTGTCGGGATGAAATCGTAGTAATCGCCGCCCACCTGAAAAGCAGGGCGGCAACGGGCCGCCAGCTCAACCCCTTCAATCACAGGGCAATGATCAGGCAACAACTGCGCCTGAATTTCAGCACCGATGCTGAGCTGCCGATCCACCCGCTCATGGCGTCGGGCTTCCTGAAGCATCTGGTCGTTTTCAATGGCAACGCCAGCCAGATCAGCCACCAACTGCACATGGCGGCGATGCACATCCGTCCAGACCAGATCGCCCGAAGGCTCATAAACGTAAAGACGACCCCAGCAGCGACCACGCGCCACAACGGATGTGGCGAACATGCCGGCCCCCGGACAGAGCCGCTGGACCAAACGATCCATAACCTGCAACTGATCGTCGTCAGTGCCGAAACCGGCACTGTGCCCCGCTTCAAAGGCACCAAGCCGGCGCAGCAGTTCTTGACTGCCCTCCTCCGGAATCGCCTGCAGCTGATCCCTCCACAGGCGACCATCGCTCTGAAACGGAACCAGAAGGGCTCCCTCAACACCAACGAGCCGTGCAGCAACAACTGGAACCAGTTCCAAAAATCGGTGCAGGTTGGTGAAACTGCGCTGCGCAAAGGCCAGCGACACCAGTAGATCCTGATTGCGCCGCTGCTCACGGCTGAGGCTGTCAAACAGCTGCCGCAGCGAGGACATCGCCTGCTGCGGAGGGTTCACGCCCCGGAGTGGGGGGGTTGGATGTCGGCGGGGCGGCTTGCTGCTCAAGGCTGAGCCCCCCGCAGGAGCCGAACCGTAGCAACGCTTCAGCGTCCAGCCAGCAAAGCTTCAACGAATTCGTAGCTGTTGAACGGTCGAAGATCTCGAATTCCCTCACCAGCGCCGATGAATCGAATCGGAAGGCCGGCTTCGGACGACACCGCCATGGCCACACCACCACGGGCTGTGCCATCCAACTTGGTGATCACCACACCGGTGAGCCCTGCAGCCTTGGCAAATGCCATCGCCTGCCGCAGGCCGTTCTGTCCCTGACTGGCATCGAGGATGAGCAAGGATTCCACCTTCGCCTCCGGAGCCAAGCGATCGATGATCTTGCGCACCTTCTGAAGTTCCTCCATCAGGTTGTGCTTGGTCTGCAAGCGTCCAGCGGTATCAACGAGCAGCAGATCGGTTTGACGCGAACGGGCTGCCCCTATCGCATCGAACACCACCGCCGCCGGATCAGCGTTGTCGCTGGGGTTGGAGACCACGGGAACATCACTTCGATCCCCCCACACCTGAACCTGCTGCACAGCAGCCGCACGAAAGGTGTCTGCAGCCGCGATCAGAGCGCTGTAACCACTGCGCACCGCCAGATTGGCGAGCTTGCCGAGGGTGGTGGTCTTGCCCACGCCATTCACCCCCACCATCAACCAGATGTTGAGCCGATCCCGTTCAGGGGCCAGCAATGGCACTCCACTTGCTTCGATCGGAGCATCCAGCAGGCCACGGAGCTGTTCCTTCAGAAAACGGATGCCTTCTGCAGGATCCACCACCTCCTCGTTCATCCGCTGACGCAGGGCATCCAACACCTGGTCCGTGGCCTGAACTCCTGCATCAGCGCGCAGCAGCAGGGTTTCGAGATCGTCGAGCACCTCCGGAGTGAGCGGATCATCACCGAGGTTCTCCAGCAGGCTGGTGACAAAGCCCTGGCGGGTCTTCTCAAGACCGCGCCGCAGTCGTCCCAACCAGTCAATTTCCTCCAGGGAAACCTGATCAACTCGACGGCCCTGGGCCGCCAGAACCTCAGCAGACCAGGTGAAATCCTCATCGAAATCGCCTAGCGCCGGTTCCGCTGACTCCTCGGGAGCAGGCGTTGGGCTGGGATCAGGGGCGAATTCAATCGCCCGAGCGTCCTGCTCCTGCTGCCGTTGCTGTCGCTGAGCCGCAGCCTGCTCCAGCAGGGACAGACCTGCTGTTGGCTGGGGCGTGCGTTGTGGCGTGGGCGCCGGTTCAGGGGTGGGAGCCGGCTCAGCGCTGAGGGTTGGTTCCGGTGTGGTCGGCGGTTCTGCAGTGGGCGGCGGTTCGGAAACCTCCGATTGGATACTGAAAGTCGGTTCCGGCGTGACCTCGGGCTCTGCAGTGATCTCTGCAGTGGGCGTCGGTTGAGGGGTGGGCGCAGGCTCAACGCTGAAGGTCGGTTCCGGTGTGGTCGGCGGTTCTGCAGTCGGAGAGGGTTCGGGAGATGGGCTTGGCTGCGCGAGCTTGGCCTGCTCCTGTTGCGCCTTCAGCCGGGCGTAGGCCTCCCGAGCCCAAGCCAGGGCCTCATCCTCAGGAGTGGCTGGTGAGACTTCAGGAACCGGCGTTGTGGATGAGGCGTCGGTCCCATCCGTCACGTCAGTGCCAACCGGTGCTTGCAGAACGTCTGTGGATTCAGGCGTCGGTTGCGGGGAAGGCGTCGGCTCTGGATTGGGGGATTCCTCGTTGCCGCGCGTGAACCAGTTGAAGGTCATCAATCCACCGCCTTGGACGCTGCATCATGAAAGCGACGAAGGACGCCGTTGATCATGCGGCGACCCTGTTCATCGCTGTAGCGATTGGCCATTTCAACAGCCTCGTTGAAGGCCACCGGTGCAGGTGTGCCGAGGTCCCGCAGGTCCACCACGGCCAATCGAAGAATGTCGCGATCGAGTCGGGGCAGGCGGCTGAGTCGCCAACCCTCCATCACGGCATCGAGCTGGGCATCAATGCTGTCGCGCTTGTTCAGCACGCAGGAGACTCGCTCCATGGCGCTGCGACGAATCTGCTCCTGATCCCCCAGCAACAACAGCCGGGGCAACTCAAGACTGGCCGAAAGACCATTGAGCACCTGCTCCGCTGTCGTGAGACAAGAGCGAAGGTGATCGCGGACCTTGCTGACAGCGGCTGAATCTCCAGACTGCAGTTCGCTGTCCAGCAAGGTTTGCTGCGCCTGATCCAGCTCTGCCGCGCTGGAATCGAGGGATTCACGCCAGTGCTGCATCAAGCTGGCCAGGGCTTGTTCCAGCACAGCCTCCATCGCAAGTTTCGACACATCGGCCTGTTTCTGCTCTGAAACCTGCCCCAGCACGAGCAACGCCAGCTCACGGGCAAGAGATCTTGAAGGCATGACCTAACTCGAAGGGGAAGCCGACGCCCGCAATTGGGCAATNAGGCTGGAAAAACTGCGATTCACCGGAGCTTCACGATCATCCGGATTGACAATGCCCGCAGAAATGATGGTGCGGAAGGCATCTTCAACACTGATGTTGAGTTCTCGAACCGACCGTTCCGGCACCAGGGTGTACCAACCGGTGGTGGGATTGGGAGCTGTGGGAATAAATACACTGAGCAGGGGCTGATCCAGATCGGAACGCAAGGAAGGACCGACCTCACCGGTGACAAAACCCACGCTGAACAAACCCTCGCGCGGGTACTCCACCAGCACCACGCGACGNAAGCGGGTTGAGTTGTCCCGCAGCACCGTTTCCAGTAACTGTTTCAGCGTTTTGTAAACCGACCCCGCCAGTGGAATCCGACTGAGGGTGACCTCGCCGAATTCGAGCAGCCATCGGCCAACNATGTTCCGGGCCATCAGGCCGATCAACAGGATCCCCATCAGGGGGACGGTGAGACCCAACGCCAGGTTGATCAGATCCTGAAGCAGCGGGTTGAGGGTGATAAAGGGGTTGAGCTGCTTTGGAACCGACGTCAGAAAGGCCAGTACAAAGCGACTCACCACCGTGGACAGCCAGATGGTGGTGGCCAGTGGAATGACCACCAGCAACCCCGCGATCAGATCGTTCTTGAGATCCTGCCGAAGCCTTGCGGACAAGGGCAGATCAGGCCTGGGATTGGTCTGGACCAAGGAGCCTCGTCGCCCGCCATGGAATGAGTCCGTCCAACCTAACCAGCGATCAGAGAACGGACGTGAGCGCAAGCAGAACAAACGCCACGGCAAGCACAACGGCGCTGGTGGTGCCACCNATCAACCGTTGCTGACTTTCACGGCTCTGCTGACGTTCCACCTTGCTGATCTGTTGATCCATCTGAGCGATCTGCTCATCGATCATCTTTTCGGCAGCCCGCAGCTTGTCTTCGTCTGTGGCGTCCTCAGCCAGTTGACCGGCCTGGGCAAGTTGCTCGCCGACTGCCTTCACCCTCGCTTCATCCTCACGGAAAGTTCTGGCCTCCTTCAAGGCCTGACGACCCTGCTCAAGGTTCTCCGCCCGTTCAACATTGCCGGACCCGCTATCCAANGAGAGAGGAACAGCGGCCACCATNCCCAGGGCCAATACNATCGAAAGGACGNAGATCAGCCACCGCAATGGGGTGTGCCGACGCTTTGGAACATCCANGCGTGAACCAAGCAAGGCCACAAGCAGACCCAGAAAGCCAAGGGGAGCCAGAGCCACCAGTGGTCCCGTGACCTGTGGGCGATTGGCTTGATCGGACCAATCGACTCCCACCAGCACCGCTGCCATCTGCAGGACCAGGATCACGACAAGCGTCAACCCCAACCAGCGCAGAAGGGGGGAGAGACGGCCATCAGAACCGCCCAAGTCCGTTGCGCTCACGAGAAGATGTCATCAAACATCCAATCCTAGGGGTGATGGCTGGCTNCCCCTTTGCATCAGACCAGCAACTGAGCCGCGCACTGAAANAGCAAGCTCTNGCGCAAGGTTTCAATCCCGTGGGCATCGCCCGGTTCCCCGGTGGACCACGCCTGCAGCTGCGCACGGCAGCCCTGCAGCGCTGGCTGGAGGCCGGCCACCACGCTGATATGGGCTGGATGGANGCCCCCCGGCGGAAGGACGCNTCGACGCTGTTGGACAANGCCANCAGCCTNCTTGCCGTTGGCCTCAACTATTTCGTTGATGCCCAACCCGAGCCTGGATCGCTTCGCGTGGCGAGATACGGATGGGGCCGCGATTACCACCGGGTGGTGGAGCAACGCTTANGTCGGGTGGGGCACTGGCTGTCNGAACAACGTCCCGATTGCCNTTGGAGGGTCTGTGTGGACGTGGCACCCCTGCTGGACAAGGCCTGGGCAGAGGAGGCCGGTCTTGGCTGGATCGGCAAGAACAGCAATCTCATCCACGGCCAGCGNGGGTCATGGATGGTGATCGGTCATCTGCTGACCACGCTCCNGCTGGAGGCCGATGAACCGGCGCGCAGCCTCTGCGGACGCTGTACTGCNTGCCTGGATGCTTGCCCGACCAAGGCCATCACAGAACCGTTTGTCGTGGATTCACGTCGATGCATCGCTTATCACACGATTGAAAATCGCGAGCAACACCTGCCCNCAGCGATCAGTGAAGCCATCGGTCCATGGGTGGCTGGATGCGACATCTGTCAGGACGTCTGTCCCTGGAACCACAAGCAGCTGCCCAGCAGTGAAGAGCCGGAACTTCAACCACGCCCATGGCTTCTCAATCTCAGCAGGGATGATCTTGATTCCTGGGACGCGGACACCTGGGACACCAATCTGCGGGGATCCGCNTTAAGNCGGATCAAGCCGTGGATGTGGCGCAGAAACGCTGCAGCAGCGCAANCGGATCCTCCCCCTAGCCTTTGAAAACTGCATATCCACCGCGTGGCCAATCACGGGATCACCCAACGGTGCGCCGCAATCCTGCTCAGCCTGGGGGCTATCACCTGGACGCAACCGGCCAAGGCACTGGTGCCCTACGTCTATGTACCCACAACTGAGGAGCTGAAAGGATCAGCCATCGGGATCGGGCGAACAGCGGCGCANCTGCTTCAGCTCGGACAAGCCAAAGAGGCTGCCCAACTGGCTGCCCTTGCCGTTCGTCTTGATCCCAAGGATGACCGCCTGTGGTCCGTCTTGGCCGAAGCACAGCTGCGCAGTGATGAACTGGAAGGAGCAAGCAAGTCNTTGGCTCGCGCCAAAACGCTGAACCCGGACAAGGCCGGACTGTGGTTTGCCGAAGCAGCCATCGCCCTGCGAGCCGAACGTCCAGACGATGCGGTTCCACTGATCGAGCGCGGTTTGGACCTCGATCCCAACAACGCTTCGGCCTACTTCGACCTGGGCAACGCGCGCATCATGCAGGGCGATCTGCCGATGGCTCTGCGCACGTTTGAACAAGCCACGAAGCTCAAACCAGATTTCTGGGAAGCCCTGAACAACCAGGCCCTGGTGCTGTTCGAGATGGGCAAGCGNGATGAGGCGATCAAGCGATGGCGGCAAGTGCTCAAAATTGACGAGAACGCCGAGCCGATGCTCGCTCTGGCGGCCGCCCTGCATCAGCGGGGGTCCAGTCGTGAGGATGCTTTGACGATGGCCCGTCAGGCCCTGGCAAAGGACCCCAATTACGTGCTCACGCCCCATCAGGTTGAACAACTCTGGGGCCCAAAAATCCGNCAGGCCACNGCAACACTTCTGGCGGAACCGGATCTATCCGGCAGTGTGGAGCGGGCAAAAGCCAACGCCACATGGAAGAAACGCGGTTGAACATCTGTAGGCTGAGCCTCTTCCNCACTGGAATCAGCGGTCGGGATGGCTGAGGAGCGCGTTCAACCGATCGCCCTGCATCAGGAGATGCAGCGCTCCTACCTCGAATACGCGATGAGCGTGATCGTGGGTCGAGCCCTGCCNGATGCCCGGGATGGTCTCAAGCCCGTGCAGCGCAGGATCCTGTATGCNATGCAGGAACTCGGGCTGACACCTGATCGCCCNTACCGCAAGTGTGCCCGTGTTGTCGGGGACGTGCTCGGCAAGTACCACCCCCANGGAGATCAAGCGGTCTACGACGCCCTGGTCCGGTTGGTGCAAACCTTCGCCAGCCGCCATCCACTGCTCGATGGTCACGGCAATTTCGGATCCGTCGACGACGATCCTCCGGCAGCCATGCGCTACACGGAAACCCGTCTGGCGCCCATTGCCCATCAAGCTCTGCTNGAAGAAATCGGNGATGACACCGTTGATTTCGCCCCCAATTTCGACGGTTCACAACAGGAACCGACGGTTTTGCCGGCGCAGCTCCCCTTCCTGCTGCTGAACGGTTGCTCAGGCATCGCAGTGGGNATGGCCACCAGCATTCCACCCCACAACCTTGGGGAAGTGGTGGATGGGCTGGTGGCATTGGTCCGCCGTCCGGATCTCAGTGACGAGAAGCTCCTCCAATTGATCCCAGGACCGGACTTCCCCACCGGTGGTGAGGTGCTGATCAGCACCGGTCTGCGAGAGACCTATCTCTGCGGTCGCGGCAGCATCCCGATGCGNGGCNTCGCCCACATCGAAGAGGTGCAGCCGGGCAAAGGGCGCCACAAACGCAATGCCGTCGTGGTGACGGAACTTCCGTACCAATTGAGCAAAGCGGGTTGGATCGAAAAACTGGCGGAATCGGTCAACGACGGAAAAATCGGCGGAATCGCTGACATCCGCGATGAAAGCGATCGGGACGGCATGCGTGTTGTGGTGGAACTGCGACGTGANGCAGATCCGCAAAAAGTGTTGGNAGACCTGCAACGCCGCACNGCTCTGCAGAGCAACTTCGGCGCCATCNTGCTGGCNCTGGTGGATGGTCAACCCCGTCAGCTCTCCTTGCGCCAGCTGCTGCAGACCTTCCTGGATTACAGGGAACTGACGCTGATCCGGCGCACCAGCCACGCTCTGCGCAAAACCGAAGACCGCCTNGAAGTGGTGGAGGGCCTGATCACAGCCCTGAACAATTTGCAGGCCGTGATCAGCATGATCCAGGAGGCACGGGATGCGGCCTCGGCACGGGCAAGCCTGATGGTTCGTCTGGAGATGAGCGAGCGTCAGGCGGATGCGGTTCTGGCGATGCCATTGCGTCGCCTGACGGGACTGGAACAGGAAAGCCTGCGTCAGGAACTGGATGACCTGCGCGCTGAACGGGAGCGTNTGAGCCTGCTGCTGGACAACCGCGATCAACTGCTCGATGCCATGGTCGAGGAGTTGAAGGGTCTGAAGAAACGCTTCAACACCCCGCGCCGCACCCAGCTCGTGGAAGGGGGCGATGCCCTGATCGCGGAACGGGCTGCCAGCCAGCGCCCNAACACCGAACTGCTGCGCCAACAGGCATTGTCCGCACTNCCCGGTGATGCACGACTGCTGATCCAGGCCGATGGACAGCTCAAGGTGGTGAGCCCCCAGGTGCTGGGCCGCATGCATCTCGCGGAAGCCTGTCCGATTGGGGATGAGCCGTCACCTGCCCGTNTGATTCTTCCCATCGAACCGACCCCACGNCTGCTGGGGATCAGTGCCAGTGGNCGGGTCGCTCTCATCCGCTGGGAATTTGCCGGTCAGCAACCTGGACTGCTGGAAAAATTCCTGCCCAGTGGCTTGGATGGTGACCCGCTGATTGCCATTGCACCGCTCCCGCAAGGAGAAAGCACAGGCCTCAGCCTGGGACTGCTCAGCAGCGATGGTCGCTTCAAACGTCTGCCACTCGCCGAAGTTCTCGACCTCTCCGGGCGCGCCTCGAGCATGGTGAAGCTCAAGGAAGGGGTGACNATCTGTTCCGCTGTGATCTGTCAGGAACACTGTGATCTNGTGCTGATCAGCAGCGTTGGTCGCCTGTTNCGNCTGCCGGTTAACGAGACTGTTNTGCCCCTGATGAGTCGCCTGGCTCAAGGCCCGATGACCATGCGTCTGCTGCCAGGGGAAAATCTGGTGGGATGCAGCGCCATCAATGTGGCCGCAACCGATCCCACCATCCTGCTGATCAGCCGCAACGGCCGGATGAGCCGAATTGACGTCACCCCTTTACGCCGCTGCCAGCGGGGTGATCTCGGCACGATCGCCGTCAACCTTCAGNCGGATGAGGATCCAATCNTTGGCCTGTGCCCAGGAACGTCACTGGTCGGTGTTGTGACCAGCCGCAATCGCCACGGACGCGTCGAAGCCTCATCGATCCCAATGTCCGCGGCCGCCAACAGCTGGAGTGATCAAATCAACCTCGATCAGAACGAAACCGTGTCCTCCGTGGTGGCTTTGCAGCGGAGCTGAGCCTCAATTGCCGGCTATGCCAGCCGGCTCCATCATCAGCTTGCTGGACAACAACTCCCGATCCATCGGTATCGGATAGTCGCCATCAAAACAGGCACTGCAGAAGTGCGCCGATTCAGCCTTGGCTGCTTCCAACATTCCTTCTTTGCTGAGGTAAGCCAGAGAATCCACTTTGAGGTGATCCTTGATCTCCTCAAGGGTCAAACGGGCTGCGATCAACTGGTCCTGGGTGTCGGTATCGATGCCGTAGAAACAAGGGTGGGTGACAGGTGGTGAGCTGATCCGCATGTGCACCTCCGTGGCACCCGCATCACGCAATGCCACCACCAATTTTCGGCTGGTGGTGCCACGCACGATGGAGTCATCAATCACGATGACGCGCTTACCCGCCAAAACATCCGGCAGCGGATTCAGCTTCACGCGGATTCCGGCTTCACGCATGGCCTGCGTGGGCTGAATGAACGTGCGACCCACATATCGGTTCTTGATCAGACCGTCGCCGTAAGGGACACCGCTTTCCTGGGAAAACCCAATCGCTGCGGGAATGCCTGAATCAGGAACACCGATCACAAGATCGGCAGCAACACCGGATTCACGCGCCAGGGTTCGCCCGATGCGTTGGCGATAGCTGTACAGCGATTCACCGAAGAACTGNCTGTCNGGGCGCGCNAAATAAATCATTTCGAACACGCACAAACGGCTCGGTTCTTCAATCCAACGGCGGCGCTGTGGCTCCGATGAACCAAGGGAGAAACGAACCAACTCGCCCGGCTGCACGTCATCGACGTAGCGGGCACCAATGATCTCGAGACCACAGGTCTCACTGCTCACCACCCAGTGCCCTGCAGCGGCATCACCGAGGGTGCCGAACACCAGAGGGCGTATTCCGTGCCCGTCTCGAACAGCGAAGAGACCGTCTGGCGTGCCGATCACCAGGCTGAAAGCCCCCTTGCAGAGCTTGAGTGCCGCTTCNATCGCGGCGGGCCAGTCGAGCCCACGGTCAACCGCCTGCTGCACAGCGAAGGCGATCAGCTCCGAATCGGTCGTGGAAGTGAACTCCGCTTGACCGTCGTCCACAAGATCCCGCAACTCCCGTGCATTGACAAGATTGCCGTTGTGGGCAAGAGCGAAGGCACCAAGTCTGGTCATCAGAACCACGGGCTGGGCATTGCAGACCCGGCTGCTGCCCGTGGTCGAGTAACGGTTGTGCCCCACCGCCAGATCACCCGGCATGCGGGCCAGAACCTCCTGATCAAACACCTGACTGACCAGGCCCATGTCCTTGTGCAGGCGGACTTTGCCCTCGTTGAACACAGCGATGCCCGCTGATTCCTGGCCGCGATGCTGCAAGGCATACAGGCCGAAGTAAGCGAGGTTGGCGACCGGTTGCTCCCCTGCCAAAACAGCAAAGACGCCGCAGGCTTCCTCCATTCGATCGGGACGCTCCGCCTCGCTCATTTGCACAGGGCGCCTCGACTTCAGACGTTCTTCAGGATTCTGCATCAGACCCGATCCGACGCGGCAGGGCCTCTTGATGGGCCCGTTGCAGCTGGTCCACAGAACAATCAAGGGTGAACTCAGCGCCACGCAGCAGGAAGCGGTGCCCCGCTGTCACCACACCAAGGGGAGTCACGGGAATCCCGGATTNCGCGGCTAGCCCATCCCACTCCGCACGACATTCAGCCTTCACCGAAACCAGAACCCGGGCACCGCCCTCGGCAAACAAGGCCCGCGCCAGACCTTGCCTGGACACCGTCAGCTCCAGATCCGCCCCGCGTCCAGAGGCAATGGAGCACTCNGCTAGAGCAACGGCAACACCACCATCACTGCTGTCGTGGGCTGAGGCCAGCAAACCGCGATCAATCGCCGTGCGCACCAGGGTCTGCACCCCCCGTTCCAGCTCCAAATCCACCTGAGGNGGCCGGCCGGCCAAACCGCCGCTCACCATCATCTGGTAGCTGCTGCCGGCGAAACCCAGACGGGGATCACCGTCATCATCCGGCACCACCCCAAGCAGAACCACCGCATCCCCGGGCTGCCGCCAGGCCAGACCGATCACCTTGCGGATGTCCTCCACCAAACCGACCATGCCCACCACAGGTGTGGGATGAATCGGCTGCAGGGTTCCGTCATCCCGACGGGTCTCGTTGTACAGCGAGACGTTGCCCCCGGTCACCGGCGTGTCGAGAGCCCTGCAGGCATCGGCAATGCCCCGACAAGCCATCGCCAGCTGCCAGTAGCCCTTGGCTGTCTCCGGCGATGGAAAGTTGAGGTTGTCGGTGATCGCCAGAGGTTCCGCACCAACGCAGCTGAGATTTCGAGCTGCCTCAGCCACAGCCGCCAGGGCGCCTCTGTAGGGATCGAGGGCCACCCAACGGTTCGGGCAATCCACTGTGGCGGCAACACCCCGTTGAACCCCAGTCAGAGAACCCTTGCCCTGCTGCGGCCTGAGACGCACAACAGCGGCATCAGCCGCCCCTGAAGAGACCACGGTGTTGGCGAGAACCTGCTGGTCGTACTGACGATGCACCCAGCGTTTGCTGGCGATCGTCGGATCATCGAGAAGCTTCAACAGAACCGCCAACGGATCAATCAGGTCCGGCAGCTCGCTCTCCTGCCACTGCCAGAGCGCCTGGAGGTCAGCGGGAGGATCTTTCAGCAGCTCATGCGACTCAATCGGCGTGTCGTCCGCAAGCGCCGTGGCGGGAACTTCCGCTGCCACCGCTCCGTGGTGCAGCACCCGAACCACCGGCTCCTCCAAGACCTCACCAACCACCGCCGCCTGCAANCCCCAGCGACGGAACCGCTCCATCAACGCGTCCTCACGACCCGCCTTCACCACGAACAGCATGCGTTCCTGGGATTCGGACAGCAGAAACTCGTAAGCCGTCATGCCCTCTTCACGGGCGGGAACGCGATCAAGATCAAGTTCAACGCCGAGGCCACCCTTGGCGGCCATCTCGGAACAGCTGCAGGTCAGGCCGGCNGCACCCATGTCCTGCGCAGCCACCACATCACCGCTCGAGAAAGCCTCCAGACAGGCTTCGATCAAGCCTTTCTCAAGGAAGGGATCACCCACCTGAACAGCCGGACGATCGTCCAGGGAATCCGCACTGAGTTCGGCGCTGGCGAAGCTGGCCCCGCCCATGCCATCACGCCCGGTGGTGCTGCCCACATACACAACAGGGTTGCCCACGCCCTGCGCGCCGGATTTNACGATCTCATCGGTCTCCATCAGCCCCAGCGCCATGGCATTGACCAGGGGATTGCCGGAATAGGAGGGATCAAACGCCACCTCACCGCCAACCGTGGGCACGCCAACGCAGTTGCCGTAGTGGGAAATGCCCGCCACGACGCCTTCTATCAGCCCGACATTGACTGGATCCTCGAGGGGGCCGAACCGCAGCGCATTGAGCAAGGCGATCGGGCGGGCGCCCATCGTGAAGATGTCGCGGAGAATCCCTCCAACGCCTGTCGCCGCACCCTGGAACGGCTCCACAGCGGAAGGGTGGTTGTGGCTTTCGATCTTGAACGCCAAACGGTGGCCTTCCCCGAGGTCAACGACTCCGGCGTTCTCACCTGGACCGACCAGAATCCGCGGCCCCTCGGTGGGAAAACCACGCAACAACGGGCGTGAATTGCGGTAACAGCAATGCTCAGACCACATCACACCGAACATGCCCAGTTCGGCGCGATTGGGTTCACGTCCCAGACGCCGACAGATCTCGTCCCAGTCCGTTGGTTTGAGACCTTCCTGTTTCAGAGCTGCACTGACGTCGTAGGCAGGGGAGGACACCAAGAACTGACCACCAGCTGTTCCCAGTGTTGCCGACAGCCGGCTCAGATCCAGGGGTCCTCATTGCGGTGCCGACGGCTGTCCCGCCAGTCCTCCTCATCCCAGACCTCCCGCGAAACGGGACGACGCGACGGCGGGGTTGGAGCATCATCCGGTTCCTCCCATGGAGGATCTTCCAGCCATCCCTCCAGNCGATCACCGGCGCGATCCCCCATGTCGCGGAGTTGCTCTCTCCAGCGCTGGGTCCGACGCAGAAGGTCCTGGCGGACACTGGCNCGGGCCAGGGGCAGATCATCCAGACCATTCAGCGCCGTCATCACCTGACCGGGNCGATGGTCGAGGATGCGNTTGGGTGTCAGCCTCCAACGGGANCTGCCTGGCAAGCGGGGATCACTGCGAGCCACCAGGTAGTGGCGAATGGCTCCGGACTCCGGCTCGAACACCAGGTCCACCAGAGAGCCAACACGGACACCGTCCCGGTCCAGGAGATCGGCATCCAGAAAAGTGGGCAACCGCTCCAAGGTGGCTGGGTCCGTGATCGCCGGTTCCCCACGCACAAAGATCTGGTCATCCGTGAACCCACAGCACTGATCCAAGCGCCAGACCTCCCGGGTCATCCGCAGGGCAGACGGGCGACTGATCCAGCCCAGAAGACGGTGCACGGGCGGGTGCATCCAGCCCATCACACCCGGGCCATGATCCAGGCCGAGCTCACACCGAACGGTGTGATTCAGCAGATCACTAAGCAGAAGCTGATCAGGGAGCGCCAACTCAGGAGCGGATCTGTACTGGCATCACCAGGTACGTGAATCCATCCTGCCCATCCTGTTGCGGTCTGAGAACCGCTGGGGTGGTTGGTGCGTTGCAATGCAGAACGATGCGCTCAACAGCCATCGCNTTCAGACCATCGAGCAGATAACGCACATTGAAGGCGATCTGGATCGCATCACCGCTCAGCTCAGCGGCGAGAGACTCCGAACCACTGCCCACATCCTGTGCGTCGGCACTGATCAGCACGATGCCGTCTTCGGGTTGGCTGCTGAATTTGACGACGTTGTTGTGTTGGTCGGCCAGCACGGCGATCCGTTCCAGAGCTGCCACCAACGCCCGGCGATCCATCGCAAGACTGCGATTGAAACCATCTGGAATCAGCTGGCGGTAGTTCGGNTANGTCCCCNCCAGGGTGCGGCTGGTNACCATCTGATCCGCTGCCAGAAACACCACCTGNCCGCGATCNCAGAACAGGCTGATCGGATCATCGGACCGCCAGCNAGCCATCAACCGCTCCACTTCACGCAGGGAGCGCGCCGGCAGGGTGACGGCAAAAGCCGAGGACTCATCGGACACGGGATCGGCNGCCACCTGCAACGCNTCGTCCACCTGAAGGACAGCGAGGCGATGGCCATCGGTCGCAGCCGCTTCCAAGCTGGTCTCGCTGAAACTGAGATGCACGCCTGTGAGCAATTGCTTGGCTTCATCACCGCTGCTGGCGAAGAGGGTGCCCTTCAAAGCCTGAACCAGGCCTGAAGCCTGGAGCTTGAGCGTCATCCCGCTCTCCACCATGGGCAGATCGGGGTAGTCATCAGCAGGCATCCCGCGCATCTGGTAGCTGCCGCTCAGGCTGGTCAGCTGCACCTGCTCGCCGGATTCCTCCGTGGCGAGTGTGACGGGGGAATCGCTGGAAAGACGCGACACGATTTCACCCAGCAAGCGCGCCGGCAGGGTGATGGCACCACTGGTCTCAACACTGGCGGCCAGCGAGGTCTGAATGCCGAGGTTGAGGTCGAATCCGGTGAGGCTCAGACGATCGCTACCGGCATCGGCAGTCAGCAGAACATTGGCCAGCACTGGATGGGTGGGCCGTGTTGCGACTGCACGACTGACGAGTTGCAGTGCAGCGTTGAGTTCTGACTGGGAGCAGACCACCTTCATCGTGCTGCCGGTCTGTTTGGTGGAGTGGTGCCCCACCGTTTCACAGCGACGAAGGAAGCGCAATGGGCAGGTTTTTTGATCCGTTGATCGGCTGTTTTGGTTTTAAGTCTTTGAAAAGAAGAAATTAAATCCAGTCGTCGTAGGGCCTGGGGAAATGGGGAGCACGGCCCCAAACTCCAGCGAAGGCCAAAGCCTTGGCAATCCAAGGCCTGAGGAGAACCGTGGGGCGCTCGTGGAAAAAAGTCGCGTTTTCCACTTCCCCACAACCAGTGGAGAGCGACTGGTCTGCGGGAGGGGCTGGTGGTGTTGCTGTTTCCCCAGTTGAAAAGGGAGGTTTTGCTGGCTCTTCCCCAGCCGCTTTGTGGGTTGGCTTGCTGTTCTTGCTACAAAAAAAGCCCCGTCGGGGGCTGCGCGTGCGCTGGTGGTGACGGATCAGAACCCCATCACGTCGGCCACGGTTTTGAGGTCCGGATCCAGGTCCGTGTGGAAGGCAGCATCGTTGTTCTGGATCGCGCAATCCGGATCTTTCAACCCGTTGCCGGTGAGGACGCAGACCACAGTGGCGTCCGCTGGGACTTCTTCCCGCCGTTTGAGCAGACCGGCAACGGAGGCGGCACTGGCAGGTTCACAGAAGATGCCTTCTTCTCCTCCGAGGAGTTTGTAGGCATCGATGATCTCCGCATCGGTCACGTCGAGAAAAGCGCCGTTGCTGGCCTGGCGGGCTGCAATGGCTTTGGCCCGATTGACTGGATTGCCGATGCGGATGGCGGTCGCGATCGTGTCCGGATCTTCCACGGTGGTGTCGTTCACCAACGGGGCCGATCCACTGGCTTGGAAGCCCATCATCCGCGGCAGCGTGCGGCTGTGGCCAGCCTGTTGGTATTCCTGGAACCCCATCCAGTAGGCGGTGATGTTGCCAGCGTTCCCCATGGGAATGCACAGCCAATCCGGGGCATCACCGAGGGCATCCACAATCTCAAAGGCAGCTGTTTTCTGGCCCTGCAGGCGGTAGGGGTTCACCGAATTCACCAGGGTCACCGGATAGGCCTTGGCTGCCTCACGCACGATGTCCAGAGCCCGGTCAAAGTTGCCGCGGATCGCCAGCACCTCAGCCCCGTAGACGAGCGCCTGAGCCAGCTTGCCCTGGGCCACGTAACCATCCGGGATCAGCACGAACGCTCTCATGCCACCCCGCCGGGCATACGCTGCGGCGGCAGCACTGGTGTTTCCGGTGCTGGCGCAGATCACGGCTTCGCAGCCGGCTTCCTTGGCCTTGCTGATCGCCATGGTCATCCCTCGATCCTTGAAGGATCCCGTCGGATTGAGACCGTCGTATTTCACNTACACCTTCACTCCCTTGCCGATCCGTTCCGCAATCGACGGCACCGGGATCAGGGGAGTGGCTCCTTCCCTCAGGGTGATCACCGGTGTGGATCCGGTCACGGGTAGCCATGCCCGATAGGCCTCAATCAGCCCGGGCCAGTCCTGCATCACAGGTGTGGCCGCAAAACGCCGACGGAGGTTCTGAATCAGGGACACCGACTGATCATGAGCTAGAGCCGGAATCTAAGAGGCTCAGGGTTGGGGGTTCTTCAGGCCGTCCAATGGGGAATCAGAGAAGAATTGCACCAGACCGGAAATGGACTGGGCTTTTTCCACAACGGCAAACAGGGCCGGAAGATTCACCGCCATCACGTCGTTTGGGTAGGCCTTCAGGAAATTCACGGCTGTCAGTCCATTGGCGCCGCTGTGCAGTCCGTTGATCACGCCGGCACGAATGGCGGGAATGCTGACGTCAGCCTGTGGGGTGTAGATCGGATAAATGATCTGAGCCACGCGTCGGATGATGGCTTCCCCGATCCGCGTGTTGATCAGTCGGCTCGTCAGCACGAGGGGNAGGTTGAGGTTCTGGTTCAACAACTTCGCCACATCCTCTGGATCCTGGCCGGAGAGGTCGATCAGCTGACCCAGCAACCCTCGCGCTTCACCTGTTTCGGCCAGGTGTTCAATGTCTTTCACGGCAATGGATCGGCGGAACGCTCCGCTCACCAGGGCCACATCCGTTGCTGCATGGGCGGGATGGGCCAGTGCCGTCAGGCCCACACCACAANTCAAACCCAGTGCCAGCAGTTGGCGACGACGGGTTTTTTGGGAGACCATCACTCGACCGGAAGTAGGCGAAACCTAAGTGGGGACTCCCGCCGCGACCCGCACCAGGCGGACAACTCCTCGTTCGGCCAGGCCTTGAGCCACCTGGAGCCCCATGCGTCGCGTGTCGGGTTCGTTGAGCACCCTTGGCATCCGTTTCAACAGCAGATCGGGTGTGAATCCCGGCAGCGACTGGAGCACATTGATCAGTTCCCGGACGGGTTCCAGCTGCAGCAAGGGGTTGGCCTGGACTGCACCTGGTCCACGCATGGCACTGGGTTGGAGCTGCTTCGGCAGTCGCTTGGTCAGTCGTTGCATGGTCGACCATCCGATTGCGTCGAGACGCTCNACCGTTGCTTGAACCANTTGGTCACGAAGCAATCCGGCGCGAGGTGAAAACAGAAAATCCAACACCTGATCCAGCAGGGGNTCCAGATCCAACTGAGCCTGACTTGCGGCACTGGAGACCAGATTTTCCAGACGCGTCCAGCGGAAGGCCTCGCCGTCGAACAACATTTCCTTGAGGCTCTGGCGCAACTGTGGATCGGGGTCTTCCATCAGCCGCCGCGCGAAGTACGGGTAGGCGGCTCCGAGAATCTTGAACTCTGGATCCACACTCAGAGCGATNCCCTCCAGCGTCACAAGAGAACGAATGATCAGGGCGTAGTACGGCGGAACCNGGAACGGGAATTTGTACATCACGCCGGACATGTCGTCGGTGACCGCCTTGAAGTCCATGCGATTGACACCGGCTTCAAGGGCCTGGCTGAACACNGATTCGAACGCGGGCACGATCGGTTCCAGGTTCACGTCTTCCGCCAGGAAACCCAGGGTGACGAAGTCCTTGGAGAGCTTTCCGAAATTGCGGTTCACGAGGTGAACCACCGCCTGGATCAGTCCGGTACGGGATTCCCGGCTGACTTCGCTCATCATCCCGAAGTCGAGNTANCANAGGCGTCCGTCTTCGAGGGCCAGCAGGTTTCCCGGATGGGGGTCGGCGTGGAAGAAACCGTGTTCGAGCAGTTGCTGCAGGCTGCAATTCACACCCACCTCCACCATGTCGTCCGGCTCGACACCCATGGCGCGGACCGCTTCGAGGTTGGTGAGTTTCACGCCATCGATCCACTCCATNGTCAACACGCGACGGCTGGTGGCTTCGCGGTGAATGGCGGGCACAGCGATCCGGGCGTTATGGCTGTGCAGTNCCCTGAACTTTTCGGCATTNGAGGCCTCGTTCANGTAATCCATTTCCTCGAAAACCCTTTTGCCCAGTTCGTCAATNAGGGCAACGAGGTCGCTGCGGATCAGNCCGATGTTGGTGTTCAGCCAGGCGGCAATGTTGCGCACGATGTAGAGATCAAGGGTGATCTGTTCGCGCAGGCCGGGCCGCTGAACCTTCACGGCAACCTTGCTGCCACCNTTGAGAATTCCCTTGTGCACCTGACCGAGGGATGCCGCTGAAATCGGGTCGCGATCCAGTTGGTCGTAGATCGAATCGATCGGTGCGCCGAGATCCTCTTCGATGCACGCCATGGCCAGGTCGCTGTCGAATCCGGGCAGCTGATCCTGGAGTTGAGCGAGCTCCTCCAGCAGAAGTGGCGGAACAATGTCCGGGCGGGTGGACAGTGCCTGACCGGCTTTGATGAACGCCGGACCCAGNTCCACCAGCANTTCAGCGCATTCCTTGGCTCTGGCACGGGCCCGTTGCTCATCCTTGAGCAGTTGAAACAGCCAGTCGAAGGCCACGCCGAGCAGTAACAGGCCGATCGGGACCAGGGTCTGCCAGAGGCGTCGGATCAGACGTTGAGGATGGCCCGCATAGATCCGGGTGATGGCAGCAGGGTCGTACTCGAGCAGGCCCGCTGCTTCGATGAAATCCCCGAGCTCGGCCGTCATCATTNACCGGTGTNGTGCCCCCCTTCTAAACGAAGCGGGCCGTCGCTACGGTCGGCGTCACCACCGGGGATGTTGTGCTCACCGGTCTGCAGCTGCAGAACATCGCCCTGATTGATCAGCTTGAACTGGAGTTCGGCTCCGGGTTCACCGTGCTCACCGGGGAAACTGGGGCTGGAAAATCCATCCTTCTGGATGCCCTGGATGCTGTGCT
This sequence comes from Cyanobacteria bacterium TMED177, assembly GCA_002170825.1. Lineage (GTDB taxonomy): Bacteria > Cyanobacteriota > Cyanobacteriia > PCC-6307 > Cyanobiaceae > Parasynechococcus. Next base: position 37,438 of record NHIA01000029.1, on the reverse strand, counting down.
CGGTGGAGCCCAGGGCGCGGCTGGCCTTCGTTTGCTTCGGTCAGGTCATGACCGTGCCCGGATCGAGGCCAGCTTCCAGCTCACACCCGCTGTCAGGTCATGGCTGCATGAGGCGGAGTTTGAGTGCGAGGACGATCTTCTGGTCAGCCGTGAATGGAAGCGTCAGGACGGGGATCGTTTTTCCAGCCGTTGCCGGCTCAACGGCAGTGCGGTGAACCGTCANCAGCTACTGGAGTTGCGTCCGCTGCTGGTGGACATCACGGTCCAGGGGCAGACGCAGCAGTTTTCCCAGCCGGGTCAGCAACGCCGATGGCTNGATCGATTGGGGGGGGCAGAGCTGGCTGCAGACAAGGAGCATGTCGCCGAGGTCTGGCAGCGCTGGTGTGAAGCGGCAGCTGCGCTGCAGGCCGTTGAACAGGAGCAGGAGCGATCCGAACAGCAGCGGGCTGAGCAAGAAGCGCTGTTGGAGCAGTTGGACGCCCTTCAGTTGGAGGATCCGCAGGAGCAACAAAAGCTGGAACTGGATCAGGACCGTCTGGTGCATGGCGTCCGTTTGCAGCAGGGACTGGCGCTCCTGTTTGGTCGGCTGCGTGATGGTGCTGACCAGGCCCCATCTCTTCAGGAGCATTGCGCCGCATCCATCCAGGAGCTCCAGGCGATGGCACAGCTGGATGGGTCCTTGGTGGATCTCCGCGATCAGGCCTTGGATCTGGAAGCAGGGCTTGAGGCGTTGCTCCGTTCCCTCGATCAGTACGGCCTCTCGCTGGAGAGTGATCCGGAGCAACTGGATCGGATTCAGATGCGCCTTGCCGAACTCAAGCGGGTGCAACGCCTTCATGGCCTTGATCTGGCTGGTTTGATCGAGCAGAGGGATGCGTTGCGCCAGCGCCTGGACGACGGCGGATTTGCNGTTGATCTCGAGCGTTTGCGCCAGCAGGAAACAACGTTGCGGACACAACGGGATCAAGCCAATGCAGTGCTGCATCAGGCCCGTTTGCGTGTTGGACAGTCCTTGCAGAAAGCACTGCTCGAATTGCTGCCCCCGATGGGCTTACGTCACGTTCGTTTCGAGGTGGAGCTCAGCAGCTGTGAACCGGCGGAGCACGGCGCCGATGCAGTGATTTTTCTGTTTTCGGCCAATCCAGGTCAACCGTTGGCGCCCCTGATGCAGGTGGCCTCCGGTGGAGAGATGTCGCGTTTTCTGCTCGCTCTCAAAACCACGCTGGCGGGCGTGGATGGCTCCAGCACCCTTCTGTTCGATGAGATTGATGCTGGNGTGAGCGGTCGCGTCAGCGGCGCGATGGCGGAACTTCTCCACGCTCTGGCCCAGCAACGGCAGGTGTTCTGTGTGACCCACCAACCCCTGGTGGCGGCAGTGGCAGATCACCATTTCAGAGTGAGCAAGCACGTTGAAGCGGGTGTGACCCGCTCGCAAGTGTCCCGACTGCGGGACACCCATGAGCGACGTCGGGAGTTGGCCGATCTGGCCGGAGGTGAACAGGCCGATGCCTATGCGGCCAGCCTCCTGGCCCAGCGNATGGCCTGAGCTTCTCCATTCTTCTTAAGCTCNTGTGCTTTCGATCGGGGTCTCATGGTGCGGGCTGTTGCCAAGAGCGCTGATCGCANTGGGTCTNTAGCGACTGAGGAAAACGTGATCCGGGTGCGTGGCGCCCGCCAGCACAACCTCAAAAACGTGGACGTCACCATTCCCCGCAACAAGCTGGTGGTGTTCACCGGCGTGAGCGGAAGCGGTAAGAGTTCCCTGGCTTTCGACACGATTTTTGCCGAGGGCCAGCGCCGTTACGTCGAAAGCCTCTCGGCCTATGCCCGGCAGTTTCTGGGCCAGGTGGACAAGCCCGACGTGGATGCGATTGAAGGTCTGTCCCCGGCGATTTCGATCGATCAGAAATCCACCAGCCACAACCCGCGTTCAACGGTTGGAACCGTCACCGAGATCCAGGACTACCTCCGCCTGCTGTTCGGACGTGCTGGTGAACCCCATTGCCCCCAGTGCGGCCGCTCGATCAAGCCCCAGAGCATCGACGAGATGGTCGACCACATCCTGCTGCTGCCGGAGAGCATCCGGTATCAGTTGCTGGCTCCGGTGGTGCGGGGCAAAAAGGGCACCCACACCAAGTTGATCAGCGGCCTGGCGGCCGAAGGATTCGCCCGGGTGCGGATCAACGGTGAAGTGCGCGAGCTGTCNGACAACATCGAGCTGGATAAAAACCACAGCCACAACATTGAAGTGGTGGTGGATCGTTTGGTGGCCAGGGAGGGGATCCAGGAACGCCTGACCGATTCCTTGCGGACGGCTCTCAAACGCGGNGATGGTCTGGCGTTGGTGGAGGTGGTTCCCAAGAAGGGAGAGGAGTTACCGGAGGGAATCGACCGGGAACGGCTCTATTCCGAGAACTTCGCCTGTCCGGTGCACGGTGCGGTGATGGAGGAGCTGTCGCCGCGGTTGTTCTCCTTCAACAGTCCATACGGCGCCTGTGAGGCCTGTCATGGCATCGGTCATTTGCGCAAATTCACCGTTGATCGGGTGATTCCGGATCCCACCCAACCGGTGTACTCCGCTGTCGCTCCCTGGGCNGAAAAGGACAACAGCTATTACTTCTCNNTGCTCTTTTCGGTTGGAGAAGCGTTCGGCTTCGAGATCAAGACGCCCTGGAACGAGCTCACGGATGAGCAGCGTGAGGTGCTNCTGCACGGCAGCCGNGAACCNATCCTGATTCAGGCCGATAGCCGTTATCGCAAGGGCAAGGGTGGCTACANCCGTCCNTTNGAAGGNATCCTGCCAATTCTTGAACGCCAGTTGCGNGATGCCAGNGGCGAAGCCCAGCGNCAAAAACTGGAGAAGTTTCTGGAACTGGTGCCCTGCGAAGTCTGCGGCGGGCAGCGNTTGAAACCTGAAGCACTTGCGGTGAAGGTCGGCCCGTTCCGGATTCCGGAACTCACNGCCGTGAGTGTGGGTCAAACCCTTGAGCGGATTGAACAACTGATGGGTGTNGGTGCCCATGAGGGATCCACACCNCTGCTCAATCCCCGTCAGATCCAGATCGGCGACCTGGTGCTGCGTGAGATCCGCCTTCGCTTGCGTTTCCTGCTGGATGTGGGGCTGGATTACCTCAGTCTTGACCGACCGGCGATGACCCTGTCGGGTGGAGAGGCTCAGCGCATCCGTCTGGCGACCCAGATCGGAGCCGGTCTAACCGGGGTGCTGTACGTGCTGGATGAGCCCAGCATCGGCCTGCACCAGCGGGATAACGATCGCCTGCTCAACACCCTGGTTCGACTGCGGGATCTGGGCAACACCCTGGTGGTGGTGGAGCACGATGAAGACACGATCCGTGCCGCTGACCACGTGGTGGACATCGGCCCAGGCGCCGGTGTTCACGGCGGCCACATCGTGGCNGAGGGAAGTTTCGAGGANGTCATGGCCAGTGAGGCNTCGCTCACGGGTGCTTACCTGAGCGGACGTCGCTCCATCCCNACACCGGCGGAACGTCGGCTGGGAGGTAGCCGNAAACTGCAGTTGATTGATTGCAACCGCAACAATCTCAAGAACCTCACGGTGGACTTTCCGCTTGGTCGCCTGGTGTCCGTCACCGGAGTGAGCGGCAGCGGTAAGAGCACCCTCGTGAATGAACTGCTGCATCCCGCCCTTGAAAACGGCCTTGGCATGAAAGTGCCGTTCCCCAATGGGCTGGGGGAACTGCGTGGGATCAAATCGATCGACAAGGTGATCGTGATTGATCAATCACCCATCGGTCGCACGCCTCGCTCGAATCCCGCCACCTACACCGGTGCTTTTGATCCGATCCGTCAGGTGTTTGCCGCCACGGTGGAAGCCAAGGCGCGTGGTTATCAGGTGGGCCAGTTCAGTTTCAACGTCAAGGGAGGGCGTTGTGAGGCCTGCCGCGGCCAAGGAGTGAATGTGATTGAGATGAATTTCCTGCCGGATGTGTATGTGCAGTGCGACGTCTGCAAGGGGGCTCGCTTCAACCGAGAAACGCTGCAGGTGAAATACAAGGGCTACACCATCGCTGACGTTCTCCAGATGACGGTGGAACAGGCTGCTGAAGTGTTCGAGGCGATCCCACAGGCGGCCGATCGGCTGCGCACCTTGGTGGATGTGGGCCTGGGTTACGTGAAGTTGGGACAGCCAGCACCGACCCTTTCAGGCGGTGAGGCGCAACGCGTCAAGCTGGCGACCGAGCTGGCCCGCCGTGCCACCGGCAAGACCCTCTATCTGATTGATGAGCCCACCACCGGGCTCAGTTTCTATGACGTTCACAAGCTGATGGATGTGATGCAGCGCCTTGTGGACAAGGGCAACTCAATCATCTGCATTGAGCACAACCTGGATGTGATCCGCTGCTCCGACTGGATCATTGATCTCGGACCGGAGGGTGGCGACAAGGGTGGAGAGCTTCTGGTGACCGGAACCCCAGAGGAAGTCGCCCAGCATCCAACCAGTCACACCGGTCGTTATCTCCGCCGGGTTCTCGAGCAACATCCAGCTGAGAGCCCTTTGATCGCAGCTTGATGTCCACCATTCGCAGCCGTTTGGCAGCCGTGTGCACTGGACTGGCGCTTGCTGTTATCGGCAGCCCGGCCCATGCGCTTGAGCGTTTGGTGCTCCGCTTTCCCTTCCTGGAAACCAGTATCACGCTCAACCTCGCAGAAAGCGGCTCGGCTGAGGAGTTGATCCGGTCCAGCCCTGATCTTTCCGATCTCCTGGCCGCCACCGATGGGCGGCTTCTCGAGCTTTTGCAAAAGGTCTTCCAAGCTCCTCTGCCCGTGGAGACGAAGCAGTTTCTTGAAGGTTCCACCGGTCAGCCCTTGCTGGAACAGGCCCTGATGGCGGCCACGGATCTGGTCGATCTCCAGGGGGTGGAAGCCGACACAACTGGCCGCATGCTCACCGATGCGCTGATCCGGGCTGAAGCGAAGCAGCAGCCCAACATCCTTGGTTTTCTGCGCGAGCTTCCGGGGGAGGAAGCCTCGATCCAACTGGGTCGTGTGATCGATGCAGCCAACCGACTCAAGGCCAATCAGGAGAAGGGCGTGGCGTTGGCAAAGGCTGGCCCTGCAGCGTCTGTCACGGCTGCATTGCAGGCACCGCTGACGCCTGTCTGGACCCGCCAAGAGCTCACCGTTGCTGTTTCACACCGGCCGGAAGCAGTGAGTGTGTTGATGCTGGTTCCGACTGGGAACGCCAATGGACGTGTGGTGGTGATTTCCCATGGCCTCTGGGATGACCCGGAGTCGTTTGAGGGATGGGGGGAGTTTCTGGCAACCCATGGCTACACGGTGCTGATGCCGGACCATCCCGGCAGTGATGGCGCGCAGCAGAGGGCGATGTTGGCGGGCGATCGTGAGCCGCCTGGGGCGGAGGAACTCCGCCTTCGTCCCCTGGATGTGTCGGCTCTGCTGGATGCTGTTGAGAGTGGTCGGTTGTTGTCCGGACGTGGCCTCAACACCCAATCCGTCGCTGTGGTGGGTCATTCCTGGGGGGGCACAACGGCTCTTCAGTTGGTCGGTGCTGTTCCCACGGTTCGCAAGCTGAGCACCCGGTGTGCTGATCTTCGGGATCCGGAGCGAAACATCAGCTGGATTCTTCAATGCAGCTGGTTGAACGGCATCGCTCAGGCTGGAGTGGCTGACTCCCGGGTGAAAGCAGCGGTGGCTGTGAGCCCTCCGTTGCGATTGCTGTTTGAGCAGTCCAGTTCAAAGAACCTCAGCACCAAGGTGCTGTTGGTCAGTGGAACCCGGGATTGGGTGGTTCCCTCCGGTCCCGAAGCGATCGCTCCCATGCGGGAGTCCGGTGCAACAAAACAGGGCCATCGCCTTGTGCTGGCAGAGGGCATGAATCACTTCAGTCTTCGCAGTTTCCGCGGTGAAACCCAACCGGCAGTGGTTGGTCCGTTGTTGCTGGCCTGGATCAATGAACAGCTTGGCTTGAATGAAGCGTTCACCTTCAGCGGAGGGGGTTGGGGTGATCCAACGGTGAATCTGGTGGACGTGAGTGACAGGCTCTGAGTCGGCTGATTCTTCACAATTCAGCGTTGGTTCCACGCCCTGGTTGGCCTTTAGAAATTGCAGTGCTCAAGGGGGATTTCATCATTCACAACAAGCACAAACCCGATACTTCTAACTTTTTTTTCAACTTTCCAGCCTTTATCCACCCCTAAAGAAAAACCGAGGACGAGCCATCACGTCTTCGGTTGTTTGTGTGAGGTCAACGGAATGGGAACGGGTTTCCGAGTGTTGCATCTGCATTTGCATGGTTTGTTCCGTTCCCGTGATCTTGAGCTTGGTCGTGATGCCGATACCGGTGGTCAAACGCTTTACGTGCTTGATCTTGTTCGGAGCCTTGCCCAACGCCCCGAGGTGGATCGCGTCGATGTGGTGACCCGGCTGATTCAGGATCGACGGGTTGCTGCTGACTACGGTCGCGCGGAGGAGACGATTGCTCCTGGAGCGCGCATTCTCCGTTTCGGCTTTGGTCCCAAGCGTTATCTCCGCAAGGAACTGCTTTGGCCCTATCTGGAGGATCTCGCCGACCAACTCGTGCATCACCTCACCCGACCTGGGCAGGGGGTGGATTGGATTCATGCCCATTACGCCGACGCCGGTTTCGTTGGCTCCTTGGTGAGTCAGCGGTTGGGAATCCCCCTTGTGTTCACGGGCCATTCCCTCGGTCGAGAAAAACAGCGTCGGTTGCTTGCGGGCGGAGGCGACCGCCAGCAGATCGAGCAGGCCTACGCCATCAGTCGACGCATTGAGGCCGAAGAGCAGGCCCTTACGCAGGCCGATCTGGTGATCACAAGCACCCGGCAGGAAGCCGATCAGCAATACGCCCGCTACACCCAGTTCCAGTGCGAATGCGCGGAGGTGATCCCCCCCGGTGTTGATGCCGGTCGCTTCCATCCCTGTGGTTCAACAACGGAGCAGATCGAGCTGGATCGGATGCTCACACCCTTCCTCAGGGACCCCGACAAGCCACCCTTTCTGGCCATTTCCAGGGCGGTGCGCCGCAAGAACATCCCGGCTCTGCTGGAGGCCTTTGGCGATTCGCCTGTGCTGAGGGAACGGCACAATCTCGTGCTGGTTCTGGGTTGCCGTGAGGATCCCCGTCAGTTGGAGAAGCAGCAGCGGGATGTGTTCCAGCAGGTCTTTGATCTCGTTGACCGTCACAACCTCTACGGCAGCGTTGCTTACCCCAAGCAGCATCGAAGGGCCCAGGTTCCTGCCTTCTACCGTTGGGCTGCACAACGGGGCGGNTTGTTCGTCAANCCTGCTTTAACTGAGCCGTTCGGTCTCACCCTGCTGGAGGCTGCGGCCTGTGGTCTGCCGATGGTTTCCACCGATGATGGTGGGCCTCGGGATATTCATGCCCGCTGCGACAATGGTCTGCTGGTGGATGTGACCGATTCGGGGGCCCTGCAGGAGTCCTTGGAACGGGCCGCCANGGATCCGTTGCGCTGGCGTCGNTGGAGCGACAACGGGGTGGAGGCGGTCAGCCGCCACTACAGCTGGGATGCCCACGTCTGCCGTTATCTGGCGTTGATGCAGAGCCAGTTGAAACAGAAGGTCCGGCAGCGCTCCAGGTCGCTTGTCGCTTCATCCACCGTTCGACAACCGGATCACCTGCTNCTGCTTGATCTCGACAGCAACCTGGATCTGCCGGAGGACCAAGGTCTGGCCGCTCTTCGCGGCCAACTCGAGCGCGATGGTGGTCGCTACGGGCTCGGGATTCTCACGGGACGATCGCTGGCAGTGGCACGGCAGCGCTACGGCGAGCTGCATCTGCCGGAGCCCCAGGTGTGGATCAGCCGGGCCGGCACGGAGATTCATTTTGGAGAGGCACTGATGGCCGATCGCGCCTGGGAGCAGCACATCAGTGGTGACTGGAGCAGGGAAGCGGTGCAGGACGCCATGGATGATCTGCAGGATCACCTCACCCTCCAGGCGGATGAGCAGCAGGGTCCTTGGAAGGTGAGTTATCTGCTGCGTCAGCCCGATCCCGCGGTTCTGAATCTGGTNCGTCAGCGTCTGCGAAGGCAGGGTGTGCAAGCGAGGCCACAGCTGCGCTGCCATTGGTTTCTGGATGTGTTGCCCCGTTTGGCGTCCCGCAGCGAGGCGATTCGACACCTGTCGCTGTGCTGGGATCTGCCGCTGGAAAAGGTCTTGGTGGTGGCCAGTCAGCAGGGTGATGCCGAGTTGCTGCGCGGGCTTCCCGCCACGGTGGTTCCAGCGGATCATGATCCATGCCTGGAGCGTCAGCCTCAGCAGAAACAGGTTCTGTTCTCAGGCCGTTCCAGCCTCTCTGCCGTGCTGGATGGCCTGAGTCATTTCCGCTTTCCCAGCAGCCGCTGATCAGCCCGGCAGCACCTTCACGCAGGCGGCAGCTCGATCAGCTTTGGCCCTGGCCTCGGCCAGATGTTCTCCGCGGGCCAGGGCCACGCCCATGCGGCGACCAGGGCGGGCATTGGGTTTTCCGAAGAGCAGCACCTGGGTGTCCGGTTCCCGAAGAGCCGCTTCGAGTCCGTCGTAGGTCACGCTGTTGAGCTGCTCGTTCGCCAGGATCACGCGACTGGCCGCGGCATCGGCGTTGGTGATTGCGGGGATCGGCAGATCCAGGACGGCTCGCAGGTGCAGTTCGAATTCACTCAGGTTCTGACTGATCAGCGTCACNAGTCCGGTGTCGTGGGGCCGTGGGGAGAGCTCTGAGAAGATCACGTCGCCGCCGCAGAGAAAGAACTCCACGCCGAACAGTCCTGCCCCGCCGAGGTTCTGCGTCACCGTGCGGGCCATGGCCTGGGCCTGTTGCAGTTGTGCTGGTGTCAGNTGGGCCGGCTGCCAGCTGCATTGGTAATCACCATGCTCCTGTTCATGGCCGATCGGAGGACAGAACAGGGTGTCTCCATTGCGCTGACGAATGGTCAGCAGCGTGATTTCAAGGTCGAACCGTAGAAATTCCTCAACGATCACCCTTGGAGATGTNCCGCGTGCCCCGGCCATCGCGGTTGTCCATGCCTGATCCAGTTCAACTGGGCTCTGCACCACGCTCTGGCCCTTGCCGGAGGAGCTCATGACGGGCTTGACCACCACCGGCCACCCCAGGGCAGGGGCCACAGCGTGCAGTTCCTCTGCGCTGGCGGCATAGGCAAACCTTGCGGTGCGCAGGGCCAGNTCCCCGGCAGCAAGGTCACGGATCCGATCGCGGTTCATCGTCACGGCGGTGGCCCGTGCCGTTGGAATCACGGTGATGCCGTCCTGTTCCAGTTCCGCCANGGCTTGCACCGCAAGCGCNTCGATTTCAGGGATCACCACATCGGGGCGATGTTTTCGCACCACCGCCAGCAGGTCTGTGGCCTCGGTCATTGGCAGCACCTCTGCCACATCGGCCACCTGCATCGCCGGTGCATCGCGATAGCGGTCGCAGGCGATCACCCGACAGCCCAGCCGTTGCGCTGCAATGGCCACCTCCTTGCCCAGTTCACCGCTGCCAAGGAGCAGCANGGATCTGGGAAATCGGGTCATGAGCTGCTTTGGCGGCGAATCTCCCCAATCAACCAGACCGCCACGAACCCCAGGGATGAGATGCCGAAATAGATCAGCACCCAACGCAGCACACGATCCGGATCGGCNGCTGCTGAGGCCAGCAGCTCTGCCGTTTTGCTCAGCAGGCTGTCCATCAGGGGTTCAGATCAGGNATCAGGGTGAGCTGGCGCACCGGCGATTCCTCGCTCACAAACCCCCAGGCTTCGAACACCGAGGGATCCGGGTGGGTGATGCGCTGTTCGGATCCATGGCGCTCCAGATGGAATCCTTCTTCGGCCATGCGGCGCATCAGGCTGGCTGACTCTTCAAAACGGGCCGCCATCGCTTCGAGACTGGCGCATTCGGACGTCAGACCCGACTCTCGCCAGGTGAAATATGTCATGCAGATCAGATCGTCGGTCGGAGCAGCAGGCCCAGCAGCACAAGGCCTGCTGTGACCAGCCAGAAGCATGGCACCACCGTGCGTTCGCTGGTGCCTCCCAGTTCGAAGTGATGGTGCAGGGGGGCCATCCGGAACACACGACGACCTTGGCCATCCGGACCTTTGGTGGCCTTGAACACCCACACCTGGATGATCACGGACAGGGATTCCGCCAGGAAGACACCGCCCATCACCAGCAGCGGCCAGAGGCTGTCGCTCAGCAGGGCAATGGCACCCAGGGCGGCACCCATGGCCAGCGAGCCGGTGTCACCCATGAACGCTCTGGCGGGATGCCGGTTGTGGATCAGGAATCCCAGCCAGGCCCCTGCCATCGCCATGCAGAAACCAGCCAGGGCCGGGTCTCCGCTCTCCCCCCGCAGCATCAGCTGCAACGCCATTCCGGTGAATACNAGAGCGCCGCAACCGCTGGCCAGGCCATCCAGACCATCGGTGAGGTTGGTGGCGTTGCTTTCCGCCAGAAACACGAACAGCCCCAGGGGCCAGATCAGCAGCCCGAGCGGGAGACTCCAGCCAAANGGCAGGGTCACGGTCTGATTGATCCAGCCCTGCCAGGCGGCCAGGCCCAGGAACACCACTGCCGCGAGGCTTTGCAGCAGCAGCTTTCCCCGGGGTGTGAGGCCTGTGTTGGTCTTCTTCGTGAGGCTGCTCCAATCGTCAAACCCTCCGATCACCATGTAGGNGAGGGTGATCGCTGAAACGGCGAGCAACTGGTGGGATGCCGTGCCTTCCAGGCTGATCAGACTGCCGATGATTGTTCCCACCGGAACAACGAGCAGACCTCCCATGGTCGGGGTGCCAGCTTTTGTCAGGTGCGCCTGGGGTCCTTCCTGGCGAATCACCTGACCCATCTTCAAGGAGCGCAGGCGGGGAATCCCGGCAGCAGCCACCAGGGTTGACACTGCTGTGGAGAGGAGCAGGGGCAACGACAGCTGACTGTTCGGCACCCATTTGTCGAACATCAGGGTGGTGGCCAGGATGACCAGCATCAGCACGGCAGCACTGATGGTGCCGTGCTCCCACCAGCGGCGGGAACGGTTGCTGGCGTCGGTCACGGGGCAGAAGCCGGTGCGCTGGGACCTTAGAGGAGCTGTTCTTGGTCGACCAGATCAGACCCTGGTTTCAGTCCTCCCACTGCTCCTCGTTCTGTTCGTCTGCATTGTTGTAATCCTCCTTCTCGCCCATCAATGCGGAGAGTTCCTCCTCTTCCACGGTGCTCACTTCCGGCGAACTGGATTCCTCGTCGGCCACAAGGCGACCGCTTGCTTCAAGCCAGCTCAGCAGATCCGGCTCCTCGCGCAGGGGCAGCACCGGCGCCGGATCCCGGCGGCCATAGCGCGTCAGGGAAGGGTTGATGCTGTCGAGAGCGCTCATTTTGAGGAGACAGTCCAATCCATCAACATAGGTCATTCGACTCCGGCGTCCATGCGCGATGCACGCTTGCTGGCCATCAGCTGGGGATCAGCCCTGCTCATCAGCTTTGCGCTGCGCTGGTGGGGCCAGCAGCATCCCGATCCCCTGCAGGCCGGTTGGCCGGTTGTGCTCACGATCGTGATCCTGCCGGCCCTGCTGCTGGCCGCCTGGCTGTTGTTGGCTGATCTGTCGCAGAACGGCGAGGGGGGAGAATCAGTCGATTGCGATGAGGAGTCCCGTTGATGGGCCGCGCCAACAAGGTGGTTCTTGCGTATTCCGGTGGGGTGGACACCAGTGTGTGCATCCCCTACCTGAAAGAGGAATGGGGCGTCGAGGAGGTGATCACCTTCGCTGCCGATCTTGGTCAGGGAGATGAACTGGAACCGATCCGTCAGAAGGCCCTTGATGCCGGTGCCAGCCAGTCGTTGGTCGGTGATCTGATCCAACCTTTCATTGAGGAGTTCGCCTTTCCAGCGATCCGAGCCAATGCGCTGTACGAAGGCCGCTATCCGCTGTCGACCGCCCTGGCCCGACCGCTGATCGCCCGACGCCTGGTGGAGGTGGCCCGGGAGGTGGGTGCTGATGCTGTAGCCCATGGCTGCACCGGCAAGGGCAACGATCAGGTTCGTTTTGATGTGGCGATCGCCGCTTTGGCACCTGATCTGAAAGTGCTCACCCCCGCCAGGGAATGGGGCATGAGCCGTGAGGAGACCATCGCCTACGGCGAACGCTGCGGCATCCCCGCTCCGGTGAGTAAGAAGTCGCCCTATTCGATCGATCTCAATCTGCTCGGTCGCAGCATTGAGGCCGGTCCGCTGGAGGATCCGATGGTGGCGCCTCCGGAGGAGGTCTTCGCCATGACCTCAGCGATTGTCGACGCTCCTGATGCATCGGAGGAGATCGAAATCAGCTTTGCGGCCGGCAATCCCGTGGCGATCAATGGCCAGCGCCTCGATCCGGTGGCGATGATTCGAGAGGCCAATCGACTCGCGGGCACCCACGGGATCGGCCGCCTCGACATGATCGAGAACCGCGTGGTGGGCATCAAATCCAGGGAGATCTACGAAACTCCTGGATTGTTGCTGTTGATCCAGGCCCACCAGGAACTGGAAAGCCTCACCCTGGCCGCCGATGTGCTGCGCAGCAAACGGCAGCTTGAGATGCAGTGGGCCGATCTTGTGTATCAGGGTTTGTGGTTCGGCCCTTTGAAGGATGCGCTGGACGGCTTCATGGATCGCACCCAGCAGCACGTGAATGGTGTCGTTCGCCTGCGCCTCCACAAGGGAAACGCCACCGTGATTGGTCGTGGTTCCCAGGACAGCAGCCTGTACGTGCCGGCTATGGCGTCCTACGGCAGCGAAGATCAGTTCGACCACCGCGCTGCGGAGGGTTTCATCTACGTGTGGGGTCTGCCCACCCGGCTCTGGGCCGCATCCCAGCGTCAATCAGGCTGAGGGTCGTTGCCTCAGGTGCATCAACCTGGGGAAGCGCAACAGCGGGAAACGGATCAGGTTGCCCTGTCCTGCCCTGTCGGGCTCCTGCTTCGATGGCGGTAGAGAGCGGTTGTTTGTCGCTGCCGGTTCCAACTGTTCCGCCAGCAGGCGATAGCGCTCCAGCAGAGGTTCAAGCCGTTGCTGGAACTTCTGTTCAAACAGATCCGGCAGTTCTTCGAGCAAATCCTCGTAGATACCGATCTGCTGTTCCAGTTCCTCGATGCGTTGCTGCATCAACTCCACGACATCCGGTGTGGAGGTCACGGATGGCTGCCCATCCTGTCGATCTTGATGAGCTCGGGTCATGACCGGACGGTATCGCCCGTGCATGACCCCGACAACCGCTTCAGGACTGGGTTTCTGAGCTTTCCTGGGCTTGCTCTTGCTGCACGGGAGCCGGCGCGGTACCGGGCATCACGCGCGGCTCTGGCAGAGGGCCTTCCTGCTTCACCGTCAGGTAGCGGATCACGTCCTCGCTGAGGCGCATCGCTTTCTCCAGAACGGCCACGTGCTGTCCGTCGCCGTTGTGGCTCAGCTGCACGTAGATGCCTTCCTTGTGCTTGTCGATCGGGTAGGCGAGCCGGCGCTTGCCGCGCATCTGGTTGTCCAGCACATCGGCACCGGTTTCCACGAGCATGTCGCGGTACTTGGTGAGATGGCTTTCCACTTCCTCCTCCGGGATGTCCGGACGAAGGATGTACATGGTCTCGTAGTAGGGATCGTGCGTCATGGGCTGCGCCGACGGGGACTTCAGGCTCACCGGGGTGAGCGACGGATCCAACACCTTATCCCCTTGGGTGCACCCCAAGAATGCTCAATACAGCTGCATGCGCACCGCCTGGCTGATCCCAGGCAGATCGGGTTCACGGCCGCGAAGGCACTCCACCAGGGCGAACAGCAGGATTGCCAGAACGGCCACCACCACTGTGCTGGACAGTGTTCCCATCAGCAGGCTTCCGCTTGCCATAGGTCGCAGCAGGATGGCGAAGGCGAATTGAAGCACCGACACAATGATGCTCATGAGCAGAGCCTGCAGCGTGTTGAAACGCATGAAGTAGGGCACGTTCGGATTGCGCACTACGGCCAGAAACAGCACGAAGAACAGCACAAGACCGGCGAGCGGCACACTCCGATCCAGCTGGATCAAGGGAAGAGCCGGCCAGATCAGCAGCTTGAGCACCGGGAACTGGTTGAACACCCCATCCAGACCAAGACCGAAGGGAATGGCCTGGCTCCAAGGGANGAGGTAAATCAGCGGGGCCAGCAGCCGCTGCCAGATCGGAGTCTCCACAACGGTCCGTAAGAATCCCGGGAGGCTAGGCCGCNAGCTCCGCCAATGCTGCATGGCGCATGGCTTCGATGGGAATGTCGGCGTGTTGCGTCCAGAGCCGCAGGGCCGCGGCCCCCTGCTGCACCAACATCTCAAGCCCGTCGATGCAGTGAAGACCCTGTCGTTGCCCCAGGGCCAACCAGGCCGTTGGGCGTGGTGTGTAGATCAGGTCGTACAGCGTGGTGGCCTGAGCAAGGTTGGTCCAGAGATCCGGGCCGAGCGGCAGGGCATCGGCATCTCCGTGTTGCGCCATGCCAACGGGTGTGGTGTTAACCACCAGATCGCTTGATTGGATTAGAGCCTGCAGCCCCGGATCACTGCCCAGGCATCCCTGAACAGGAGCTTCTTCCAGGGAGAGTTCAGCGATGAAGCCTGACAACGGGGCCTGCCGTCGACCCACCACCGTGAGGGATGCAAGCCCAAGGGTCTGTAGACCCGCAACCACGGCCCGTGCCGATCCTCCGTTGCCGATCACCAAGGCCCGTTGACCCTGCCAGTTGCGTCGCNCTCTCAGGGGTGCCAGGAATCCCTCCACATCCGTGTTGGCTCCCTGCCAGCCTCCGGAGGTCAGCNGGATCAAGGTGTTCACGGCCTGGAGGCGTTCGGCCAGGGGCGAAAGTTCGCTGCAGAGCGCGACCACGTTCTGCTTGTGNGGAATGGTGNCGTTGAGGCCGCGGCAGCCGACGGCCCGNAACCCTTCCAGCACCACGGGGAGATCGTGCGCTTCACAGGGCAGGGCNAGGTAGCTCCAGTTCAGCCCCATCGCCTGCAGCGCGGCGTTCTGCATTGCTGGAGACAGCGAATGTCGAACGGGGTTGCCGAGCAGTCCCACCAGGGCTGTGCCGCCGTTGATCATGGCCTCGCCGGAATGCCCGCCCAGCCTGCCTGTTCGGGAACCACACCTCGCCTGCTGACCACTCGCCTGATGAAGATGACGACGTTTCGATCATCCATTCAGGAGGTGGCCAGCGATGGGCAAGGTTGTCGGCATTGACCTTGGCACCACGAACAGTTGTGTGTCCGTGATGGAAGGTGGCAAGCCCACCGTCATCGCGAACGCCGAGGGTTTCCGCACCACACCCTCCGTCGTGGCCTACACCAAGAATCAGGACCAGTTGGTCGGTCAGATCGCCAAACGTCAGGCGGTGATGAACCCGGACAACACNTTCTATTCCGTGAAGCGCTTCATCGGCCGGCGTGTCGACGAAGTGAACGAGGAATCCAAGGAAGTGAGCTACGGCGTTGAAAAGGCCGGCGCGAACGTGAAGGTGAAATGNCCCGTTCTGGACAAGCAGTTCGCTCCNGAGGAAGTGAGCGCCCANGTGCTGCGCAAGCTGGCTGAAGATGCGGGTAAGTATCTCGGCGAGACCGTCACCCAGGCGGTGATCACCGTTCCCGCCTACTTCAATGACTCCCAGCGCCAGGCCACCAAGGACGCCGGCAAGATCGCCGGCCTCGAGGTGTTGCGCATCATCAACGAGCCCACGGCGGCAGCTCTGGCCTACGGNCTNGACAAGAAGAGCAACGAGCGCATCCTGGTCTTCGATCTCGGCGGCGGCACCTTCGACGTCTCGGTGCTGGAAGTTGGCGANGGCGTCTTTGAGGTGCTCTCCACCTCGGGCGACACCCATCTCGGTGGTGACGACTTCGACAAGGTGATCGTCGACCACCTGGCCGAGACCTTCAAATCCAACGAAGGCATCGACCTGCGTCAGGACAAGCAGGCTCTGCAGCGCCTCACCGAGGCTGCTGAGAAGGCCAAGATCGAGCTGTCCAGCGCCACCCAGAGCGAGATCAACCTCCCGTTCATCACGGCCACCCCAGAGGGTCCCAAGCACCTCGATCTCACCCTGACCCGGGCCAAGTTCGAGGAGCTGGCTGCCAACCTGATCGACCGCTGCCGCATCCCGGTGGAGCAGGCCCTGAAGGACGCCAAGCTCTCCTCCTCCGAGCTGGATGAGATCGTGATGGTGGGTGGTTCCACGCGCATTCCAGCTGTCCTGGAGCTGGTCAAGCGCACCACCGGCAAGGACCCCAACCAGACCGTTAACCCCGATGAGGTGGTGGCGGTGGGTGCCGCCATTCAGGGCGGTGTGCTCGCCGGTGAGGTGAAGGACATCCTGCTCCTTGACGTCACGCCACTGTCCCTGGGTGTGGAGACCCTCGGTGGTGTGATGACCAAGATGATCACCCGCAACACCACGGTNCCCACCAAGAAAACCGAGACCTANTCCACGGCTGTGGANGGNCAGACNAACGTNGAGATCCACGTNCTCCAGGGTGAGCGNGAGATGGCNTCCGACAACAAGTCNCTNGGAACCTTCCGNCTNGANGGCATNCCNCCNGCNCCCCGNGGTGTNCCTCAGATNGAGGTNACCTTCGACATCGANGCCAACGGCATCCTCAGCGTCANCGCNAAGGACAAGGGCAGCGGCAAGGAGCAGTCCATCTCGATCACCGGTGCGTCGACCCTGTCGGATACCGAAGTCGACAAGATGGTGAAGGACGCCGAGGCCAACGCCAGCGCAGACAAGGAGAAGCGCGAGAAGATTGACCTGAAGAACCAGGCCGAGACCCTCGTTTACCAGACCGAGAAGCAGCTGGGTGAGCTGGGCGACAAGGTGGACGCCGAGGCCAAGACCAAGGTTGAGGAGAAGCGCACGAAGCTTCAGGAGGCCATCAATGCGGAGGACTACAACGCGATGAAGACCCTGCTGGAGGAACTGCAGCAGGAGCTCTACACCGTGGGCGCCTCCGTTTATCAGCAGGAGGGTGCTGCTGCTGGTGGTGCCGCTCCGGGTGGCGACGCTGGAGCGGGTTCCGCGTCCGGCGGCGGCAGCGACGCTGCCGATGATGTGATCGATGCGGAGTTCACGGAAACCAAGTGATCGTTTGATCTGACAGCCATCAAAAAAGGGGCCCATTTGGGCCCCCTTTTTTGTGTTGTGGTTCCGATCAGATCAGGATCATTCGCTGATNTTTGCGACAGCAGCCATNGACTTCTCCACNACACCTTTTGGCAGGCTGACGTAGCCCAGCTCGGGAGCCTGGGNTTGGGCTTTNTCGGAGAGCATGTACTCGAAAGCCTTTNTCAGAGCGGCGGTCTTGTCGCCGTTGCCCGTTTCGTAGGCCAGCACCCAGGTGAAGGTCACGATCGGGTAGCCAGCCGGAGGGTTGGGGTCGCCACCGATGAGGTCGGGGCCAATGTTGATGGAGTCGAGTGCGGCGCTTTCGGTTTCGTTGGTGGGTTTGACCTGTTCGCCCGAGGCGTTGGTGACAGCGGCAGCCTGGAGCTTGCCTTTGACGTAGGCGGCTTCCACATAGCCCACACCACCTGGGATCTGATTCAGCTGAGCAGCCACACCTTCATTGCCTTTCGAGCCAACGCCAGTGGGCCACTTGATGGATTTTGCAGCGCCGGGGCCGTTTTTCCATTCATCGCTGATGGCGGACAGGTGCTTGGTGAAGTTGTAGGTGGTGCCGGAACCATCGGAGCGACGCACCACAGTGAGCTTCTGGTCNGCGCAGCCCAGTTCACTGAAATTTTTGATCTTGCCGAGGAAGATNCCAGCCAGTTGCTCGGTGGANAGCTTGAGGTCACANCCTTCGAGGTTGTAGGCCACNGCGATCGCGCCAGCAGTCATGGGGATCTGCAGCACACCCCGCTCCACCTTNGCGATCTCGGCCTCCTTCATCGGCTTGTCCGATGCACCGAAATCAACGGTGTTGGCCGTGAACTGACGAACGCCAGCACCAGAACCNACGGATTGATAGTTGACCGTGACACCTTCCGGNTGAAGTTCCTGAAACCAGCGCTGGTAAATGGCAGCAGGGAAGGACGCTCCTGCGCCGTTGAGCTTGCCCTTGACCTTGTCACCGCTCCCACCAGAACCGCCGCTGGAGCAGGAGACGAGGCTGATGGTTGCGCTCAGACCGGCGATCGCAGCCAGGCTGCGCAGTGCGTTGAGACGTCGCATGGTTTTTGGGGAACAGTGGCGTTTCCATTGATGACCGTATGCACGGTTGGGAAAGCCGGCCCTAAGCCTTGGTAATCGNGAGGTTGTGGTCCAGCTGAGCGGCAATCCAGGCCGCTGTGGCTGGCATCAGCAAAACACCATTGCGGTGGTGCCCGGTCGCGAGCAGCAAACCGGGTTCNAGCACCTCCAGCAGTGGTGCCGGTCGGTCCACNGGNCGTGCCCGCAGACCGTTCCAGTGTTCGATCGGTGCCGCCTCTCGCAGCCAATCCGGGGCATGGTCGTTCANGNTCCGCATCAGCGCCAGGGGCTCGGTTGCGGCGGAGTCGCCCGGTTCCACGGTGGCTCCCAGCAGCATCCGCCCCGGCCCATCCGGGATGAGGTTGAAGCTTTGATTCACCAGCACGCCGGGCCAACCGGTCCAGTTGGAGCCGGCGTCCTTGATCTCAAGGGCAAGGGCTTGTCCCAGCACNGGGGTCATTGGTCGATCGTGGCCGAGCGGCGCCAGCAGAGCTGGACTGGCCAGGGCTGCACAGATCACGACGATGTCGTGCAGACAGTTGCGCCCACCATCCAGGACAAGCCTCCAGTCCTGTTGTCGGCGTTCGAGCTGAACGACGGGCTCAACAACCATCGACACCGCTTGTTCGATCAGTGCCTGACGCAGGGCCTTCTGCAGGGTCAGCGGGTTGATGCGTCCGTCCTGGGCTGACTGCAGACCACCCCAGTGGGCCGCTGGCCAGATGGGCTGGAGCTGTTCAGCAGACACAAGGCTGAGGCCAAGATCACCCCGATCCTTCGCCAGCTGCTCCATGCNCTCCTGGGCTGGCTGATCCTCTGCGATCTGAAGCAGCGGGCCCTGCAGCACAAGGCCGGGTTCAAACCGCTGCAGACGGCTGATCCAGTCGGGCCACAGCGCCATGCTCTGGCGTCGCAATCGCCAGCCGCGNCCACTGGATCGGCGGAACACGTGGCCCATCAACACGCCAAGCGACGCACTGGTGCCGGAAAGCCCCCTTTCCCCGGAGGATCGATGAACGTCCTGGCTCAGACAGGGGTCGAAGACAGTGACGCTGTGACCTTGCCCTCCGAGATGCCAGGCGATGCCGAGACCGACGGCACCGGCACCGACAACGGCGATGGAGCGGCTCAGCTGAGAGCCTCNGCCGGAATCACATCGGAGTAGGCGTCAAAACCGGCGGCGACAGCGCTGTAGGAACGTTGCAGGCGGGAGCTGTCCTGAAGGCGGGCGGCCTCATCAAGGTCGGCCAGGGCTTCTTTGAGGTTGCGGGCGATCTTGTCGGCATCCTTGCGCTGGGAGCGATCCAGGCGCTGGTTGATGTANAGCATCTCGCGGCCAACTTCCTGCATCGGGCCATGGATCAGGTTGCGGGTAAAGGTCCAGTCCTCTGCGCTGACNAGGCGAGCCAANTCAGGCAGCCGGGNCTTGGTGGCTTCGTAGGCCGCAGCTTGGCGACGGATCACGGCCAGGTCTGCGGGTTTGAGGTCTGCGGCGTTGACGTTGGCGGGAGTGATCAGACCCAGACCCAGGNTCAGGCTGATGCAGAGGCAGAACGCGGCGAGGCGGCGCAGGGCCTTCAGCATGGTGNGGAAAAAATTTCTGCGACTTTAACCAGCNGTTTCCGCNCGGGAGAATCTGGTTTTCAAAGCTTCGTCGTGAGTGAGGCCACGGTCATCCTGCAGATGATCTGTCCCGACCGCCCGGGGCTTGTGAGTGAATTGGCGGGCTGGGTGGCGGCCAATGGCGGCAACATCCGCCATGCCGACCATCACACGGATGCCGGGGCAGGGTTGTTCCTCAGCCGGATCGAATGGGACCTTGCCGGGTTCGGNATTCCCAGGGAGGCACTTTCNGCCGCGGCCGCAGCCCTGGCGGAACGGCTCAGNGGCCAGGCGCAGGTGCATTTTTCCGATGAACTGCCACGGGTGGCGATCCTGGCCAGCAAGCAGAGCCATTGCCTGCAGGATCTGCTCTGGAGAGTGCAGAGCGGAGAATTGCCGATGCAGGTGCCACTCGTGATCGCCAATCATCCCGATCTGGAACCGCTCTGTGCAGGCTTTGGCGTTCGTTTCGTTTGCATCCCCGTGGAGCGCGAACGGAAGACCGAGGCAGAGCAGCGGATCCTGGATCTNCTGGCGGAGAACAACATCGAGCTAGCGGTGCTGGCCAAGTACATGCAGGTGCTCAGCGGTGCGTTTCTGACGCGCTTTCCAGAGGTGATCAACATTCACCACTCGTTCCTGCCGGCTTTCAAGGGAGCGCAGCCATACCATCGGGCCTGGGAACGTGGTGTGAAGCTGATTGGGGCCACAGCCCATTACGTCACTGAAGATCTTGATGACGGTCCGATCATTGAGCAAACGACGGTGCACGTGAGTCACCGTGATGAGGTGAGCGATTTGATCCGCAAGGGGCGGGACACGGAGCGATTGGCGTTGGCCCGAGCCCTGCGGCTTCACCTGCGCAGGCAGGTGATGGTGTANCGCGGACGTACGGCGGTGTTCGCATGAGGTCCCNCCATTGATGAANCACCGTTGATGAACCACGCCGTCGGTGGCCGGGCGTTTCGTCTGGGCCTGTTGNTGCTTCCTGCCAGCGCTCTGCTCGCAGGGGTTTGTTTGTTNCTTGCCTGCATCAGCGGCAGCCGCCGCCGTGACCAGCCGATTTGGCGGGATCGCTCGATGCAGCCGTTGCTGNTGGCCGCGGTGCTGATGGTGGCGGGCTGCTTTGTGGCCAAAACCGGTTCGCTTGCCTGGGCTGGTCTGGCCAACTGGGTGCCCTTTTTCTGGGCGTTCTGGGCGTTCCAGCCCTTTCTGAGCACGGAACAGCAGCGCCGTCAGGCGGCCTGGATGCTGGTNGCNGGCAGCGTTCCTGTGCTGGTCACAGGGTTGGGCCAGATGCTTCTGGGCTGGGAAGGGCCCTGGCAGGTTGCTGANGGTCTCATCGTCTGGTTTGTGGCGCCTGGGGGTCAGCCCAGTGGTCGTCTNTCTGGCCTGTTTGATTACGCCAACATCGCCGGGGCCTGGCTTGGCGTGGTGTGGCCCTTGATGCTGGCTGCAGTGCNGCTTCCTGTCGGTTGGTCCCGTCGTGCCAGCGCTGCAATCCTNGTGCTGGCCACGGCCTTCGCCGTGCTGCTCACCCAGTCGCGCAACGCCATGGGTGGTCTCGTGCTGGCCCTGCCGTTTGTGATGGGGCCGCTCCNGTGGTTGTGGCTGCTTCCCTTGATGCTGGTGTTGGCGTCACCCCTGCTTCTGGCTGTGGTGCCTGGAGTTCCCNCGGTTTTGAAGCAGTGGGGGATCGGTCTGCTGCCGGAGCAGGTTGCGGTTCGGTTGTTGGAAACGGAGGGGGACAAGGCCTGGAAACACACCCGNCTTGGTCAGTGGGCCTATGCCGTCCAGCTGGTGTCCGCCCGTCCCTGGTTGGGCTGGGGTGCCGCAGCATTCAGCGTGATGTATCCGATCTATGCGGCCAAGCGTTGGCATGGCCATTCCCATAACTTGCCGNTGGAACTGGCCATCAGCCATGGCGTTCCAGTGATGCTCCTGATTGTGGGGACCGTTCTCGCTTTGCTGGTGCTNGCGCTGCGCTTCGGGATGCTGCAACGCGCTCCGATGGAGCGGGCCTGGTGGACCGCCACCCTCGTTCTGGTGGTGATGCACGCCACCGATCTGCCGTTGTTCGACAGCCGCTTGAACATCCTTGGCTGGACTCTGCTGGCCGGGCTTTGCGCCTTTATCCGTGCTCCAGGGCCAGATCGTGATGCTCACGCAGTTTCTCCGGAGCCAGAGGACCTCTGAGATGGACCCAGGGCAGAACGCGCTGCTCATCCCAGGCGTCCTCAATCACCTCGCTCCAGGCTGGTGGGGCCGGAAGTGTCGGGCCCGGCATCGGCTCCAGCTCGCCCTGAAGGGCTGATCTGTAGGTCTTTTTCCAACCGCCCATGCTGTTGCGGCCCTCACCCACCGCGGCGATCACGGGGGCAAGGCGCCTGTCACTTCGCGACAGCAGGGCCTGAATCACACTCCAGCCGTAACTCTCTGGGCGGAACTCAATCCCTTTCGGTTTCAGTTGTTTGGCCAGGCGTTTCAGCCGTTTNTCCGCCTCCGGTCGNACGCCCTGCCACTGAAACGGCGTTTGAGCCTTGGGCACGAACGTGCTGACGCCGAGGGTGAGTCGCAGGCCGGCGGTGGCTTTCTTCAGGTTGAGCAGCAGATCCGCGGTGGCATCCACATCCGCGTCGGTTTCCGTCGGCAGGCCGACCATGCCGTACAGCTTCAGACCCTTAAGGCCACCCTGTTTGGCGTGGGTTGCCGCGGCATGAATCGCTTCGGTGGAGAGCTTCTTGTTCACCACCTCCCGCATCCGATCGCTGCCGCTTTCGATCGCGATGGTCAGCGAGCGGCTGCCCCGTTTGGCCAGGATCCTGGATAGCTCCGGCGTCACGGTGGCAGCGCGCACGGAACTCACGCTGATGCGGGTGTCATCGAACCGATCCTGGTCCAGCCACTGCAGCAGGTCTGAGAACTGGGGGTGCTGCGTCACCGAAGCGCCNAGCAGACCGAGACGTTTGGTGGCGTGCAGTCCTTTCTCCACAGCGGGGATCAGGCCGTCATCCAGGGATGGGGTGCGGAACGGCAGTGTCAGGTAACTGGCCAGACAGAAGCGACACATCTCCGGACAGCTGCGCACCACTTCCACCATGTGAATGTCTGGCCAGGCGGCCTCCGGAGTCACCACCGTGGAATGGCTGAGGGTGTTTCCCCGCCAGGTCTGTTTTTCGATCAACCGCGGCAGATCCGCTTCAATCGGTTCCACGGCCAGCAACNGTCCGTCGCTGCTGTAGCGCGGGCTGTAGAGGCCAGGCACGTAGANCCCGGGCACCTTGGCCAGNTGGCGGAGTTGGTGTGCGCGGTCGGTTCCACGGCANTGCCGCAGCGCATCNATGAAGGCGGGCAGAAGCAGCTCACCATCCCCAAGCAGCACAGCATCGAAGAACGGTGCCANTGGCTCCGGGTTGGCGGTGAGCACAGGGCCCCCGCCGAACACGATCGGATCATCGTCACCCCGCTCCACCGNCCAGATGGGGATGCGTTGNTTGCGCAGCAGCTCGGGCAGCACGGGACCATCCAGTTCCCAGCTCAGGGAGAGGCCGAACAGGTCGCAGTGGCGGTGCATCGGATCGCCCTGATCCGTGAACAGGCGCCGCACATCCACATCGCTGCGCTGGGCCAGGGTCGCCCAGACGATCTGATAGCCGAGGCTGGTGATGCCAACCGAGTAGGTGCTGGGAAAGGCCAGCA
This sequence comes from Cyanobacteria bacterium TMED177, assembly GCA_002170825.1. GTDB lineage: Bacteria > Cyanobacteriota > Cyanobacteriia > PCC-6307 > Cyanobiaceae > Parasynechococcus. The sequence continues at coordinate 13,891 of NHIA01000029.1, read as the reverse complement.
CCGCCCGCAGGGCGTCGGGTTCCGGCGTTGCCGGTTCGAACAGCAGCGTTTCCTGGTTCAGNAGGGATCTCCTCCTGTNCCTTTGGGCAGGGACGGNGGAGTGAACGGTCGTCGGTGCCGGTTCAACCGCTTCAGCATGCGTCCCTCCGAGGCCAGTTCCATGCCCATCTGCCGCTCGTAGATCGAGTGGGGATGGAACAGCCGCGCGACGACGAAACTGGTGAGGCTGGCCATCAGGATCGGCTTGAGGATCAGCAGGTCCTTGGTCAGGGCGAAGGCCAGGAACATGGCTGAGATCGGCGTCCGGGAACAACCGGCCACGAAGGCCCCCATGCCGGCGAAGACGTACGTGGTGGGCACATGGCCTGTGAGCGCCTCCACCCCGATGCCGCAGGCCAGGCCGATCGCACCCCCCAGGGTGAGCATCGGCATGAACAATCCACCGGGTGCTCCGGAGCCAGCCGCCAGCCCGGTGCTGAAAAACAGCATNACAAAACTGGACAGCGCGAGGGTCACATCGGCTTTGCCGTCGGCGATCAGGTGCTTCAGTTGCAAGGGGCTNTGAAAGGTGTCGGGCAGNAGGGCGTAGACGCAGCCGAGCACGAGACCACTCAGGGTCATGCGAAGGATCAGGCGATCGCCGAACCAGCGGTTCCCCTGGCGTTGCATGGTGAGCACATAACGGCAGTACAGCTCCGCCAGAACACCNATCACTGCACCGAGGGCGATCAGATACAGCAGGTCGACGGGCAGAAATTTCACCAGTGGTGTGTATTCCCGCTCCAGCTGAAAGCCGGCNGTGCTGCTCAGTCCATCAGCGCCGGGATTCAGTCCCAGAAAGCCGAGCACATCGGCCCAGGTGTCGGCGGAAAAGGTGGTGATGATNACCAGCAGCAGCACCACCGGTCGAGCCGAGTGCAACAGCTCCTCGATGGCATAGATGAACCCACCGATCGGAGCGCTNAACACCGCTGCGATGCCGGCACCNCCTCCNGCGGCGACGATCACCCGCCGGAAGGCCACGGGTGCACGCAACCAGCGCGACATCTGCCAGGCCATNGAGCCGCCCATCTGAACGGCTGGCCCTTCAGGGCCAAGTGGAAANCCACTGCCAATGGCAATGATGCCGGCCACGAGCTTCACCAGCCCCACNTGCAGGCCCATCGGCACCGGTTTGTGGCGCAGAAAACCCATGATGTGGGTGATGCCGGCGCCGCCGGCCGCCGGTGCCAGGTTGCTCACCAGCCAGCCCGAGATCAGGCCGCCGAAGCCGCCGAGGGCTGGGAGCACCAACCAAGTCGGAAATACATTGAGCAGATCGAGGCGCCAGTCCCGCAGCAGATTGATACCGCCGGTGAACAGCAAACCGGTGATGGCAGCACCAAGGCCGGTGAGCGACAGGGCCAGGATCACCACCAACCAACGGCGTTCGAGCAGCCGCTGAATGCTGCGGCTCGATCCCAGCAGGTGACGTCGTTTTTTGGGTTCGCTCAGGGAGGGCACAGGCCGTTGACGGTTCAGGCTTCCGCCAGAACAGCCGCTTCCTCATCCGCACTCATCACCCGACCTTGGTCCTCAAACCCGGAGATCTGGTCAAAGTTGAGGTAGCGATAAAGCTCATCGGACAGCGGATCGATCTTCTCGGCGGCGATGCGGCGGTACTCCTCGGGCGTGGGGATACGGCCGAGCAGGGCACAGACCGCTGCCAGTTCGGCACTGCCCAGATAGACCTGTGCTCCTTTGCCAAGACGGTTGTTGAAATTGCGCGTGCTGGTGGAGAACACGGTGGTGTTGTCCTCCACCCGGGCCTGGTTGCCCATGCACAGGGAACAACCCGGCATTTCCATGCGTGAGCCGGCTGCTTCGAAGGTGGCGTAGTAGCCCTCGGCCTTCAGCGTCTCCTCATCCATGCGGGTGGGAGGGCAGACCCAGAGGCGCGCTTGGTTCTGACCGGCACCTTCGAGCACCTTGGCGGCAGCGCGGTAGTGGCCGATGTTGGTCATGCAGGACCCGATGAACACCTCCTGCACCGGATCCCCAGATACTTCGCTGAGCAGCTTGACGTTGTCGGGATCGTTGGGGCAGGCCACCACCGGTTCGGTGAGTTCATCGAGGTTGATCTCCAGCACCTCGGCGTACTCGGCGTCGGCATCGGCGCTGAGCAGCTGCGGGTTGGCCAGCCAGGCTTCCATCGCCTTGATCCGGCGCGCCAGGGTACGGGCATCGCTGTAACCGCGGGCGATCATGTTCTTGAGCAGCGCCACATTGCTGCGCAGGTATTCGCCCACTGTCTCCTCGGAGAGCTTGATCGTGCAGCCGGCGCAGGAGCGCTCAGCGCTGGCGTCCGTGAGCTCGAAGGCCTGCTCCAGCTTCAGATCGGGGAGACCTTCGATCTCCATGATCCGNCCGTTGAACAGGTTTTTCTTGTTGGCCTTTTCAACCGTGAGCAGGCCTTTCTGAATGGCCACCCAGGGGATGGCATTGACCACATCGCGCAGGGTGACGCCCGGCTGGAGTGNGCCGCTGAAGCGCACCAGCACCGACTCGGGCATGTCGAGGGGCATGGCGCCGATGGCGGCGGCGAATGCCACCACTCCGGAGCCGCCAGGAAAGGAAATGCCCAGGGGGAAGCGGGTGTGGCTGTCCCCACCGGTGCCAACGGTGTCGGGCAGCAGCATGCGGTTCAACCAGCTGTGGATGATGCCGTCACCGGGCCGCAGGGCGACGCCACCACGTTGGGCAAAGAAGTCCGGCAGATCCTTCTGGGTTTGCAGGTCCACCGGCTTGGGATAGGCGGCGGTGTGGCAGAAGCTCTGCATCACCAGGTCGGAGGAGAAGCCCAGACAGGCCAGCTCCTTCATTTCGTCGCGGGTCATCGGCCCGGTGGTGTCCTGGGAACCCACGGTGGTCATCAGCGGCTCGCAGCTGGTACCGGGACGGACGCCACTGAGTCCGCAGGCTTTGCCCACCATCTTTTGAGCCAGGGTGAAGCCCTTGCCGGTGTTGGCTGGTGCGGACGGACGGATGAACAGATCGGATGAGTGCAGTCCCAGCTGGTTGCGCACCTTGTCGGTGAGGGCGCGGCCGATCATCAGGGGGATCCTGCCGCCGGCACGCACTTCGTCGCCGATGGTGCTCGGCTTCAGATCGAAGCGGGCCACGATCTCGCCGGCCCCGGCTTCACCGGCGGCCCGTTCAATCGTGCCGGCATGGGGCCGGATTGTGATCACATCACCACTCTTGAGCTGGCTGACATCGCATTCGATCGGCAGGGCTCCCGAGTCTTCGGCGGTGTTGAAAAAGATCGGGGCGATCTTGCCGCCGAGGATCACCCCACCGGCCCGTTTGTTGGGCACGTGGGGGATGTCGTTCCCCGTGTGCCAAAGCACGGAGTTGATGGCGCTCTTGCGGGAGCTGCCGGTGCCGACCACGTCGCCCACATAGGCCACCGGATGGCCTTTCTTCTTCAGGGTCGTGATCGTGGCAAGACCCTCTGGGTCTCTCGTTTCCAGCATCGCCAGGGCATGCAGAGGGATGTCCGGACGGGTGGTGGCGTGGGTGGCGGGGGAGAGATCGTCGGTGTTGGTCTCGCCGTCCACCTTGAACACGGTGACGGTGATGCTGTCGGCCAGTTCGGGTTTGGAGGTGAACCATGCGCCGGCCGCCCAGCTGTCGACCACCTGCTTGGCGAAGCCGTTGCTCTCCGCCAGCTCCATCACTTCGTTGTAGGCGTCGTACACCAGAAGAGTGCGGCTGAGGCCTTCGGCCGCGGCGGCAGCCAGAGCTTCATCGCTGTGCTGCAGCAGTTCAATCAACGCGGCCACGTTGTAGCCACCCACCATCGTGCCCAGCAGCTGGGTCGCCTCCAACGGTGAGATCATCGGGCTCGTGGCATCGCCTTGGGCGACGGCGCTCAGCCAGGTGGCTTTCACATAGGCGGCTTCATCCACCCCAGGCGGGATCCGTTCACTGAGCAGATGCAGCAGGGTCTGTTCCTCTCCGGCCGGTGGGTTCTGCAGCAGTTCGGTGAGAGCCTGGGTTTGTTCAGCGGTGAGCGGTAATGCCGGAATGCCCTGGGCTTCCCGTTCGGCGGCCAGCTCGCGATAGGCGCTCAGCATGCGGAGAGTGTGGGGGCAGACGTCCATTCTTCCGGACGGCCGACGGATCACCGTGGGCAGGATGCGTAGCCTGGGTCGGATTCACGCGCTAGGTCATGGCCACCACCTCTGATTTGCACGTGGTGGAGACCCGACCGCTGGTGGCTCCCGCTCTGCTGCACGGCGATCTGCCGATTGACGCCGCCGCCATGGAGACGGTCACATCGGCCCGTCGACGGATTCAGGCGATCTTGAGGGGGGAAGACCAGCGGCTGCTGGTGGTGGTGGGACCTTGCTCGGTCCACGATGTTCGCGCTGCGCGGGAGTACGCCGAACGCTTGGCGCCCATGCGGGAGCGGCTCAAGGGTCAGCTGGAGATTGTGATGCGGGTGTATTTCGAGAAACCCCGCACCACGGTTGGTTGGAAGGGATTGATCAATGATCCCCATCTCGATGGCTCCTACGACATCAACACCGGGTTGCGTCGGGCGAGGGGCCTGCTGCTGGATCTGGCTCGGGAGGGCATGCCGGCAGCCACTGAATTGCTCGACCCTGTCGTGCCGCAATACATCGCTGATCTGATCAGCTGGACGGCCATCGGTGCCCGCACCACCGAGAGCCAGACCCACCGGGAGATGGCATCGGGTCTGTCGATGCCGATCGGTTACAAGAACAGCACTGATGGGAGTGCCACCATCGCAATCAATGCGATGCAGGCAGCATCCAAACCCCATCATTTTCTGGGGATCAACCGCGATGGCCATGCCTCGATCGTGAGCACCACCGGTAATCCCTATGGCCATCTCGTGCTGCGGGGCGGTAACCGCGGCAGCAACTATCACCTGGAGGCAGTCCAGGAAGCCGCAGCCGAACTCAACAAGTCCGGTCTCAAGGACCGGTTGATGGTGGATTGCAGCCACGCCAACTCGAACAAGGATTTCCGGCGTCAGGCCGATGTGTTGAAGGCAGTGGCAGAGCAGTTACGGGCTGGATCCGAACACGTGATGGGCGTGATGATTGAGAGCCATCTGGTGGAAGGCAACCAGAAGCTGACCGCTGATCTGTCGCAGCTCACCTATGGCCAGAGCGTTACGGATGCCTGCATCAGCATCGAAATCACCGAGGCCTTGCTGAATCAGCTCGCTGATGCGGTTATGTCGCGCCGCTCGGCCGTGTCCGTTTGACGCCTAAATTAGGGTTGCCCAGAGCAATCCAACGACGAGTGGCACTGTCAGGTTGTCGATCCCGAGGGGACTCAGTTGCTCCAAGCCGGTTGCCAGCAGGCTGAGTCCGATCACTGCGCTCCAGGGCACGGACGTTGCGCTGATGGTGGAGAGACCGATCAGCACNAGAGCCGAGACAAGCGCCATGGTCAGCGTTCCGGCCATGGATTTGGTTTGGCCAAAGACNGACCATTGCGCCGACTTGAGTGATCGGCCGATCAGGCCAGCCAGGCCGTCGCCGAAAGCCATCACCAGCACGCCGGCAGTGACGGCGTCGGTGCGGATGGGCCAGAACAACAGCAGCAGGATGGTGATGGCCAATCCGTAGGCCACCGTGCCGAAGCTGGAGCGATCCACGTCTTCAACGGCGGGGATGATGCGCCATTGATGGTTGATCGCTGTGATGGCTGTGACCATTGCGGCGAAGGGAACCGCCACCAACCAGGGCACCTGGAACACCCAGGCCAGTGGGATCACGGCACCAGTGCCGATGTGCACGATTTTTCGACTGGTCTCACGCTGCTCAGGCCAACGACGACGTGCGAGCACCGCAGCCAACAACACCATCGCCATCCAGATGCTGATGGCGATGGGTCCGAACAGGGGGTGCAACGCAGACGACGACGGAATCAGGCAGCTTGCTGATGATCGGTCATCGACCGCAGCTTGAGAATGGCCTTGGCCTCGAGCTGGCGCACCCGTTCACGGGACACATTGATCTGGCGGCCGATCTCCGCAAGGGTCAGGGGCTCTTCCCCACCCAGGCCGAACCGCAGGCGCAGGATCTTCTGTTCGCGCTCATTCAGCTGGGACAGCCAACCGCCGAGATGCTCCTTCTGAATGCTCCGGTCCATGCCTTCCATCGGCTCTTCGCCGTTGGGATCAGGGATCAATTCGCCGAGGGTGCTTCTGTCTTCTTCGCCTCTGGCGTGGGCATCGAGAGAGGCGCAGGGTGCGCTCTGTGAGATCAGATCCTCCAGTTCCCGGGGTTCGATGCCCATGGCACTGGCCAGTTCGAGCCGGTTGGGTTGACGACCGAAGCGGTGGGACAGCTCACGGGAGATGCGCCGCATCTTGGAGAGCTTTTCGCTGATATGAATCGGAAGGCGAATGGTGCGGGCGCTGTTATCGATGGCCCGGGTCATGCCCTGGCGGATCCACCAATAGGCATAGGTCGAGAATTTGTAACCCATGGCCGGGTCGAATTTGTCGACCGCGCGTTCAAGTCCGATGGCGCCTTCTTGAACGAGATCAAGAAGTTCAAGACCTTGATTCTGATATTTCTTGGCAACGCTCACAACGAGCCGGAGATTGGCGGCCATCATTCGATCCCGAGCGCGTTTACCCATACGGATCTTGTGGCGCTGTCGGGAGGTGAGCTCTTGCTCTGGCAGTTCCTGGAGTTGTTTCATCTCCTGAACATGGTGCGCAAGCTCAATCTCTTCAGCAGCGGTGAGCAGAGGGATTCGACCGATGCTGCTGAGGTAAAACCCAATGGAATCGGTGGCCAGTCGGCCAGTTTGTCGCGATGATTGCCGACGTCTAGTGGACGGCAGCGCAGGCACTTTCCGCGAAGACTGTTCAGTCGTCGCGGAANATTCCAGAGGGATCCCCATCACCCTGGTCTCCTATNGAATTTGGCTTGAATTTAGCACCGACCTACTGGTCTGACTGGCTTGAATCCAAAGAATTTTGGGAGACCATCTTCGCTGAATTGTTNTGAGCTNNGTGATCAGCGCGNTTGACGCCGAATCTATTTTTTTAACCAATTTCTGTATCAGTAATCACGGATAACCCGTGTTTTTTTCATGATGAAAGATTACGAATCGGTTACNCCCTGGCTCCANAGTTTGATCAGTTGGGTTTGCGAGTTGCGCACGGGTTCCCCTTNAGCCGGGCTGCGTTGGCTGAAACTGCCATCGCTGTGCATGTCCCATGCCCCTCTGTTGTCTTTGAGNTAGAGCTCGAGCAGGCGTTCGAGTTTCTCGCGNAGTGCCGGTTCCTCCACNGGTGTGACGGCTTCAACACGACGATCCAGATTGCGGCTCATCCAGTCGGCACTTCCGATGTAGGCCTCGGGTGAACCGCTATTGGCAAACCAAAAGATGCGGGAGTGTTCCAGGAACTGCCCGATGATGCTCANCACGCTGATTGATTCGCTCAGCCCTTCTCGACCGGGAACCAGACTGCACATTCCCCGGATGATGAGCTCAATACGAACGTTGGCGGCCGCCGCCTCATACAGCAGGGCAATGATGTCTGGATCAACCAGAGAATTCATTTTTGCTCTGATGTGCCCTTCACGGCCCTCTCTGGCATGTTCGATTTCACGNCGTATCAGNGATTCCATCCCTTTGCGCAGGGTCACCGGGGCCACCAGCAGGCGCCGGAAGCTCTGTTGCTTGGAGAACCCCGTGAGGTAGTTGAACAGCTCCACCAGATCCTGTCCGAGCTCGGCCCGGCTCGAGAGCAGTCCGAGATCGGTGTAGAGCTTNGAGGTTTTGGAGTTGTAGTTTCCNGTGCCGATGTGNACATANCTGCGCAGTCGATCCTTCTCTCTGCGCACCACAAGAACAATCTTGGTGTGGGTTTTCAGCCCAAGAACCCCGTACACCACATGCACGCCGGACCGTTCCAGTTGNCGTGCCCATTGAATGTTGTTGTCTTCATCAAATCGGGCTTTCAGCTCCACAAGAGCCATCACTTGCTTGCCGTTTTCTGATGCCCGGATCAGGGCGTCGATGATTGGTGAATCTTTGGACGTTCTGTACAGCGTCATCTTGATTCCCATCACCAGGGGATCATCCGCTGCCTGATTGATGAATTCCTCGACTGTTGTGGAGAAGAGGTCATAGGGGTGATGCAAAAGGATGTCCTGCCGACGCATCACGGAAAAGATGCTTTCGAATTCCTCGGGCTTGATNGATCCCTCGTCCACCAGGAGCTGTTGGGTNCGTCCGAGCAGGGCNGGTGTCTGTCCGTTGTGGGCTCGNTCCTTCAATTGAGGGAGCGGAAGTCCCATCAGACNGAACAGATCGTCGAGGCCCAGTGGGCCGTCAATTCTGTAGAGGTCTTCCTCTTCAACGGCGAGGCCATTCATCAGCATCTCCACGACGTCGTCGGGCATCTCGTTCGGCACTTCGAGGCGCACCACTTCGCCGCCCATGCGTCGTTTGCGTAAGCCCTGCTCAAGGGCGAGCATCAAGTCATCAGCCTCCAGATCACGCAGTTCCAGATCGGCGTCCCGGGTCACGCGGAAGAAGTAGTGGCCTTCGATGCTCATGCCGGGAAAGAGCATGTCGAGGTTGAAGGCGATCACCTGCTCGAGAGGAACAGCGGTGTGGATCGGCGCGGGATCGTTGTTGCTGAGGTCGGTGGGAAGGGAGACGAAGCGGGACAGATTCTTCTGGGGAACCTTCACGCGGGCGAACTGGCGCTGGTCCGTTTCGGGATCACGGATCACAGCAGCAACGTTGAGGCTGAGATTGCTCACGAACGGGAACGGGTGAGCCGGGTCCACAGCCAGAGGGGTCAGCACCGGAAAAACCGCGCTGCGGAAACTGTTGTCCACCCATTGGCGCTGTTTGTTGTTCAGCTGTTCGTAATCCAGCAGCTGAACCCCGTGATCCAGCAGTCCCGCCTTGAGATGACGGCGGTAGTGCTCCTGCTGCTGTTGCAGCAGGGGGATGAGGCCTTCTCGGATGGTGAGCAGTTGTTGGAGCGGTGTCTTCCCGTCTTCGCTAGGCGTGGTGATGCCCGCTTCCACCTGGGACTTCAGGGACGCGACGCGCACCATGAAGAACTCGTCGAGGTTGTTGCTGAAGATGGCGCTGAACTTGGCCTGATCCAGCAGCGGGGTGCGNGGATCGAGCGCCTGCGCCAGAACGCGTTGGTTGAANGCGATCCAGCTCAGTTCCCGGTTGATGTANCGGTCCGGGNTCAGAACGTCGGCGCTCATNAACTGATNGGTCAGGCTAAGCCGGGCTCTCCNGAAACGTAGCAATCAGATCCGGCGTTGATGGCTCTCCGGCAAGGGACTTCCAGACACCAGGACTGCGACGCCAAAGAGGACGATGGCACCGATCCAGAAGGGACTGGTCTGCCCCAGNCGGTCGTAACTCAATCCGGCNGCGGATGCCCCCAGAAAAGTGCCCAGGCTTTGGAGTCCCTGGAGCCCTCCCAAGGCTGCTCCTTGACCATCCCGCGTCAGTCGTTTGGAAATCAAGGCCCTCAGACATGGAGTGACCAGACCGGTGCCAAGGGCCAGCAGAGCGACAGCGTTGTAGATGACTGGCATCGAGGTCTGCTCCGTCGCCATGGGCACCATCAGGCAGCCCACGGTGAGGAGTCCCAACCCAGCAAGGGTTAGGCGGAGTTCCCCGAATCGGTTCACGAGCGGCCCGATCAGTCCTCCCTGAACCACCATCGCGATCACACCCACTAGGGCAAAGGCTCCCCCGGCCATCCCTTCAGTCCAGTTGAAGGCGTTGCGGAGATACAGGACAAGGATGGTGGTGAAGCCGTTGAAGGCCATGAAGAAGCCGAAGAAGGCCAGGGCAAGACGACGCACATCTGGGCGGGCGAACACCCGCTGAAGAAGCGACACCGGATTCAGTGCCCTCTTTCGGGGCAGGGGTTTACGCGCCTCGTGGGGATGGGTTTCAGGAAGCAGCAGACCCACCATCACCAGGTTCACAACCGCAAAACCGGTCGCTCCCCATGCGGGGAGGATGCGGTTCATCTCACCGAGAACGCCGCCGAGTCCTGGCCCTAGGGCAAAGCCCAGACCGAAGGCAACACCGATGAGTCCAAAGGCTTTCGCTCTGTTTTCAGGGGTTGTGATGTCCGCCAGCACGGCGGTGGCTGTGGCGGCTGTTCCCCCACTCATCCCATCGATAATCCGGGCTGTGAACAGCAGAGCGAGGGGGACGCCGGCCATGGCGGCACCGGGCCAGATCTGCTGCCAGGGCAGCGTCAGGGTGATGGCGAACAGTCCCATGCCGACCACGGACCCGCCCACACAAATACTGATCACCGGTTTGCGGCCGAAGCGATCACTGAGGGCACCAATCAGTGGTGCCACCGCGAACTGGGAGAGGGCATAGGTTCCTGACAGGAGACCGACGGTGCTTCCGCTGCTGCTGAAGTCCGCCAGCAGAAAGGGCAACAGCGGCAGAAAGATGCTTTCGCTGAGCCGATCGTTCAGCAGCGTGAGGAAAGCGCTCAGCAGAGTGGGAATGCGGGGGCGCTCCAAGGCGGCCGGCGTTTGAAGGAGACTCACATTCCCACAGGCCAACGGCATGGCCCTGCGTCCGATTGGTCCCGATGATCAGTTCTTGCTGCGGGAGATCTATGCCGATGCGATCGAGACCCAGGCACCGGTGCTCTACACAGACGATCAGGTGAAAGCCTGGGCGGCGCTGGCGTGGTTGCCGGGTGTGCTGGATCGAACCCTCGCTGCGGGCAGCGGTTGGATCAGTGGGGTTGATGCCGCCTTTGCCATCCGTGATCCGCAGGACCGCTTGTCGCTGCTCTACTGCCGTGGGCAGGCAGCCCGCCAGGGACATGGATCAGCCTTGCTTGCCAGAATTGAGGCGGATGCCCGGGCCGATGGGGTGCAGCGGTTGCGCACGGAGGCCAGTCAGTTGAGTCGTCCATTGCTGGAGCGCCGCGGTTGGAGGGTTGTGGCTCCCGAAACGATCACGATCGGAGGGGTGCCGTTCGAGCGCTATCGAATGGAGATCGTGCTCCGCCACTCACGCAGTTGATCCAGGCAGCTCCTGGCCTGCCCCCCCTGCATGGCCTGTTCGGCACGCTCCACCCCGGCCTCGAGGGTTTCACTCAGTCCTGCGAACCAGAGGTAGACCCCGCCGTTCCAGCGCAGGGCATCGCGCAGGGGTCCACGGTTATGGAGCGCTTCAAGGGCCTGGTTTTCCCAGAGGGCTTCATCGGCCCATTCGATGTCGGCGGCATGGCAGCCGTGATCACGGGGGTGCAGGATCAACCGCTCCGCCGACCCGTCACGGACCCTGGCGGTGATGCAGGCCCGGCCGATGGGGAGATCGGTTCCACCTTCGAGCCCCTTCACGGTGAGCAGATTGGTCTCGCCTGCCAGCTTCAGCGCCTCCCAGGCGCGGCTTTCGGTGGGCGGGTGAACAAAGCCACTCACCAGAAGATGGTCTCCCCGATGGGGGGTCCAGAGCAGTTCAAGACTGGCGACAGGCGGCCTTTTGCCCAGTTCTTCTCGGTAACCGATCAGGCTTTCCGCGATGGGGAAATGATCCGGCTGATGGATCAGGGCCAGGCCGTGCTGGTTGAAACCGTCCTGAACAGCAGCGAGGGGCAGGTCGGTCAGTTCCAGGCCCAGTCGGCGAAACAGGTCGATCGCGGTGACGCCGTATTTGATCGGCATGCGGTTTCCGCCCTGCAGCACCACGGGCTGACCGCAGGCAAGGAGCACCAGGGCGGTGAGTGGATAGATCGGAGCGGTGCGGGTCCGACCGTCAAAGGGCATCCCGAAGCAGAGCGGTGCTTGCTGCCCCTTGCTGCTGATGATTTCGGGCCCATGTCGCCGGTAGGTGTCCAGCATCCCCGTCAGTTCCTGGGGTTCGGGGCGCCGGATGCGGTGGGCGATCAGGAAGGCTCCGATCTGTGCCGGCGTGGCCTCGCCTTGCAACATCAGGTCCAAGGCATCAGCGGCCTCTTCCCGGCTCATGCCCTTGCTGGTGTGTTCGCCGCTGCCAACCTTGCGCAGGTGCTGCTTGAAGCGTTCGCGACCAGTGAGAATCGTGCTGGTCACAGTGTCCACGCTTGCTAGGCGCAGTGTTCAGGAGGACGTGACCCTATGGAGGTAGTGGTTGCTACAAAAAAGCCTGACGTGGTTGCTTTGGTGGCACTTAAAAGTCCGGCTGATCGCTGACTGATCGGGTGGCTGCTATTGCGCCGGCCATGGCTTTGGACAGGCGTTTCAGCGCGATCTTGGCCTGGTCTGATCAGGCAATCCGTTACGCATTTGGGTCGCAGAGATCTCGCGAACAGGTGGTTGATGACAGCTTGCTGTTTGAGAGTTTCCCAGCGGCTGTTCTCAGTTTTGAGCTCGAATGATTGTGGCAGAACGCACTGCTGTTTTGGTTGCGGTTGCTGCACTTTTATGGCTTCAGTCGCGTGAAACTCTCAACGCTGCTGAGACGTTCCGATTGGAATGCTGATTTGAAGCAGTGCATTGTTCTTTCTTTGAATCATGACTGTTTCCGCGATGTCCTCGCCTTCGCTGGCTGCTCCTTCGCAAGCCACGGTGACGGCAACATTGATGGCCGCCAAAAAAGCGAAAGGACTCAGCTTTGCAGATCTTGAGACCGCAATGGGTCTCGATGAGGTCTGGGTNGCGTCNTTGTTCTATGGACAGGCCACAGCATCAAAAGAAGAAGCTGAGAAGCTGGCCGAGTTGCTNTCACTCGACCCTGCAATTACGGCTGCTCTGCAGGAGTATCCCACCAAGGGAAGCCTGGAGCCGGTGATCCCTACCGATCCGTTGATTTATCGCTTCTACGAGATCATGCAGGTGTATGGCATGCCGCTCAAGGATGTGATCCAGGAGAAGTTCGGCGACGGCATTATGAGTGCCATTGATTTCACCCTTGATGTGGAAAAAGTTGAGGATNCCAAAGGTGATCGNGTGGAGATCACCATGTGCGGCAAGTTCCTGCCCTACAAGAAGTGGTGATCCACTGATTGATCCGGGGGAATGCATCGGGGCCCAGCATTGCTGGGCCTTTTTTTGTGCCGGAATTTAATGTCGGAATTGTTGGCTTAGTTGGCGACAGGCCTTTTGTCGGCGATCGTCATCCTGCAGGGCTTGGCTTAACTCCAGCAGATGCCGTTGGCTGGTGGGTGTGGCGATGCAGCCCAGAGCCCGAAGTGCGGCATCGGCCACCGCCATCGATCCGGTTCGACAGAGTTCCGCCAGTCGGGCGCTGATGGCATCGCCGTCGCGGCGTTGCAACAAACGAATCGCGGCCACCACGATCGGATCGCGGAAATCATCAAGGGCCTCCTGGCAGAGGTTCAGCAGCTCTCCGTCGTTGAGGCAGTGGGCCCGAAAGCTGAGCAGTTGCAGACCTGCCAGGCGCTGATGTTGGCCTGGATGCTGCAGGCATCCGATCACCACGTCTTCAGGCACGTCAGCACCCCAGCAGCCGAGCGCTTCCACCACACAAAGGTTGAACATCGCGTTGTCTGCGGTGGGCTGCAACAGCGTCAACAACCAGTCGCGCGCTTCGGTCTGATGGCAGAGACCGGCGGCCATCACCAGATCAGGCTGAACGCCGTGGCGTTGGACCAGTTGATCAATCACCGGCCAGCCCCGTTCGGCCAGCATTCCGAGTTTTTCGCAGAGGGCCCGGCGCAGATCAACAGAAAGGCTGGGGGAGTAGATCTCCCCCAGCCAATTGGGCTCCACAGGAGCTCGTCGTGAATGCGCGAGCCGCTCCCACAGAACGGCTTCGTCTACTTGCATTGGCGTGATCAGCGGGCGCCGAGTTCAGCAGCGAGTTCACGCTCAAGTTTGTCGTC
>NHIA01000028.1 GCA_002170825.1 Cyanobacteria bacterium TMED177 | reverse complement strand
GGCAAGAGCAGTGGCCAGGCTCTGGCCAAAATCCAGCAGCTGTTCAGTGCAGCCAACTTCACCAACATCGGCTCCGCCTTCACCGGTCTCGCGGCCCTTCAGCTCTCGGCAGGCAACGCCAGCGTGCTGGTGTTCGGCCTCGGCGTGCTGATCGTCTACCTGGTGCTCTCTGCCCAATACGAGAGTTACGTCACGCCGGTGATCATCCTGGCCACCGTGCCCTTGGCCATGCTTGGCGCCTTGGCCTTCCTGGCGGTGCGCTCGATCGATCTGAACATCTACGCCCAGGTGGGCCTGGTGACCCTGATCGGCCTGGCGGCGAAAAACGGCATTTTGATCGTGGAAGTTGCCGAGCAGAAGCTGGAGCAGGGTCTGAGCATCACCGAAGCAGCCGTGCAATCCGCCGAATCGCGGCTGCGGCCGATTTTGATGACTGCCATCGCTGCTTTGGCGGGCTTTCTGCCTCTCGTGGTCGCCAATGGCGCCGGAGCGAACAGCCAGCAGTCGCTCGGCACCGTGATTTTCGGGGGACTGGTCGTGGCCACGGTTCTGTCGCTCGGGGTGGTGCCCCCGGTGTACGTGCTGGTGAAGGGGCTTGAGCAACGGTTGCGCGGTTCTGAAGCAGCTTCAGAACAGCAAGCGAGGGCGTCATGACCTCTCCAGAAGCTGATCCACCCACCACCGCACGTCGGTTCTGATTGAATCTGAAATCTCCCTTCGGGGATCTTTGTTTGTCCTTGCGCGTGCCCACTGCAAGCCAGAGCGAACCAATCAACGGTCCCTGGGATGCCATCGTCGTCGGCTCAGGGGCCTGCGGTGGGCTGGCTGCCCTCACCTTGGCCGAAGGCGGTGCACAGGTCTTGTTGATCGATGCCGGACCGGATCTGAAGCCGCAGCAGGCCTTCGGGTCAGAGCCCGCCAATCTTCTGCGCCGCCTGGCCGGGCTCAGTAGCGGACGCCACCGCCGTCAGGCCCAGCATCCGGGGTACTGGAAAGCCAATCCACGGCTCTATGCCGACGAGCTGCTGCATCCCTACACCCACCCCACGGATCGACCGTTCCTGTGGACGCGCGGTCTGCAGGTGGGGGGGCGCAGCCTCACCTGGGGCGGGATCACCCTGCGGCTTTCGGATGAGGACTTCTCCGGGGTTGAGGGTGGTGATGGCGTGATCGCGTGGCCGATCCGAACCGCTGATCTGGAGGCGGACTATGCAGCGCTGGAACGGATGCTGGGCGTGCATGGCAACCGCGATGGTCTGGCCCATCTCCCCGACGGGGAGACCTGCGACCCGTTGCCGTTTACAGCTGCGGAGCGCAGCTTCGCGGACGCTGTTCAGTCTCAGCTCGGCCTGCAGGTGATCCATTCGCGTGGTTTCGGGCCGCACCAACCGCAGCGGGACGGGGCATGGCCGCGATCCAGCAGTTGTGGCAGCACCCTGCCCCAGGCGATGGCCACGGGGCGCGTCAAGCTGCTGGCCAATCACCTTGTTGAGTCCCTGTTGGTCGAGCACGGGAGTGCCACGGCGACAGGTCTGGTTGCCGTTGACCAGGCCAATGGCAACCGCCGCAGCGTGATGGCTGATCTGGTGGTGCTCTGCGCCTCCACCATTCAGAGCCTGGCCATCCTGCTGCGTTCTCAGGAGCAGGGGTTGAAGGAACCCTCTGGTCGGCTGGGCAGCCGATTGATGGACCACGTGTCCACCAGTCAATTTTTTTGCATGCCGCAGCCTGGGGCGGGTTCACAGCCGCCGCTGACCGGTGCAGGCAGTTTCTTTCTGCCCTTTGGCCGTCGCTTGGATGGTGCTGATTTCAGCGGTGGATACGGCTTGTGGGGGGGGATCGGTCGATTTGACCCACCGTCATGGCTCCGGCGCCGTCCACAGTCGGTCACGGGCTTCCTGATCGGCCATGGCGAAGTGATTCCCCAGGCCTGCAATCGGGTCACGCTCAATGGGGCGGTGGATCGATGGGGGGTTGCGGTTCCCCATATCGACTGCCAGTGGAGCAGCAATGAGCTGGCCATGGTGGCTCACATGCGCCAACAGATGAAACGCTGCATCAAGGTGGCAGGAGGAGAGGCGCTTCCGCTCAAGGAGCTCTTCCACCTGCCGTTGGTGGAACCGTTGCTGCAGGGGGCCGTTGCCCTCTCCGATGCAGCTTCACCACCGGGGTATTACATCCATGAAGTGGGTGGGGCTGCGATGAGTGCAGACCCATCCCATGGAGTGGTTGATCCTTACAACAGGCTTTGGGGGGCCCCCAATGTGCTGGTGGTGGATGGGGCGTGCTGGCCGACATCCGCCTGGCAGAGCCCCACACTCACAATGATGGCGATCACCCGGCGGGCCTGCAGACGGGCGCTCAAGCGTCGCGCCGCGTAAACAGATCGTTGAGGTAGCGCTCCGTCACGGCGCGATCCCCACAACCGTTCTGAAAGAGGAAGTGAGCCAGGGCTGAACTCATCACGCGGTACTGATCCCAGGTGGGATGGGCACCGATGAAATCCTTCATGCCTCGGTAGAGGACCTCCGGAATCTCCGCTTCCAAGCTCACGTAAGCCGATGTTGTTTCCGTTGCTGTCTCGGCCACGCCCATGTCATGGCATCGCTCCAGGTGATTTCGATCCATTCAGCCCGCAGTTCCNATCCGTCGACAGANCCAAGAAAGCCACAACTTGGGGGGTTGCGTCAAAGCGGGTGAAATTCTTGAAGTCGACNCTGAGACTGGGTGAGACTGNGGTGATGCCAATGGTTTGAGNTCGTGGCTGTCGTCCNGGGCGGCAGCANCTNGCGCTGTTGTTCCGGCTGTCAAGAGAAAGCGCCCGCGCCGGGGAAGTCCACAGGATTCAGTCCTCGAGCAGCTCGCCCTGAAATGGGCTGTGGAAACNTCGCCCAACTCTGTGGAAAAGCAGGGCGACGGCCGTTGCCGTTGAAACCAATCAGGAAAACTAATCAGTGAAAAATCCAAGTTGTCGCTGGCGAGAACGGTTGAATTGGCTACGTGAAACAACCTTGATCTCTTAATCCTTCGGAGAAGAATCTTTTGATTTCAGGGTCGTCGGTCCGAGCGGGTGATCCGCGTGGGGGTAGCTGGGATGGTGATGAGCCTCGCCATGGCTGTGCGGGTGGTGGTGGTGGATCGGAACACCATCGGGTTGGCAGGCTCCTGTGCATTCCCGTTCGCAAAGCGTGCAGGACTCTTCGAGGCCTTCCACGTGGTGGTGATGGCTTTCCTGTGCCAAGCCGACGTCTTGTTCGAAACCGAGCACCTGTGACCTGTACTTGCACAGCGAACAGTTCATGGCGGTGTCCCCCAGAAGCACTTCGTCAACCCGTTCCCGGAAGGTGTCCACCACCAATGGTTGCTGTCCGAGGTACCCGGCGGAGAGGAACTCCACCTCCGGATGATCGTCGGCAACCCGTTCGGTGTGCTGCCGGATTCGGCTCACCAGTACGCCTGAGAACAAGAAGTAAGGCATCACAACAATCCGGCGGAAACCAAGCCGGATGACGTGGCGCAGTCCCGGCTCCACCAAAGGGAAGGTCACACCTGAATAGACCGTCTCACCCCAGCCAAAACCGAAACCCTCCACAAGCATCCGCGTGACTTTGGCCACGTTTGAATTGGCATCCGGATCCGACGAACCGCGTCCGACCACAACCAGCAGCGTCTCGGACAACGGCACGTCCTTTACGGCTGCAGCGAGGCATTCCCTGACCCGTGCCCCTGCGGCTGCCACCATCAGCCGGTCGACGCCGAGTTCGCGGCCGTAATCGATGGGCAGGCCGGTTTCCGCGGTGTAGGTGTTGAGAACGGATGGGATGTCGTTTTTGGCATGCCCCGCCGCGAAAAGCATGGCCGGGATCGCCAGCACCCGAGTCACCCCTTGTCCTCGGAGAGCCTCGAGACCATCGCGGAGAATCGGACGCGCGAACTCGAGGTAGCCATGTTCCACCGGCATCGGCGCCAGCTTCGGTCGCAGGGCTTCCACCATCTGGGCGAACTCCTCAACCGCCAGACGGTTGCGGCTGCCATGCCCACAGATCAGAACGCCGAGTCGGTCGGCTTGGGATTCAGCCAAAGGGGCGTGCCACTGTTCGGATGAACTGACCCTATCGGTTGCGACGGAATGGATCAGGACTTCTGGTGTGAGGTCAACCCGCAGGCTGCTGATGCGCGATCCAGAGGCCTGTTGCGGCCGCAGCCTGGGGATCTTCCGGATCTTCTTGGTGGCTGGTGTGGTCCAAGACCCCTGAGGATCAGCGGCGGGGGAACCAGCTCCCGAGCCGCGGCCACCGGGCAGTGGACGTTGGATCTCCGTGGCAGCCTTAAGCAGATCGTCTGGAATCCGGATGATCAGACCGTTCGCTTTGGTGCCGGCTGCCGCATGGGCGAGGTGCTCGAGGCGCTGCTGCCCCACGGCCGCACCATTCCTGCCGGCCTGTCCGGTCGACCAGGTAGTGGTTACGTCCTGACCGGTGGGATGGGCCCGTTGAGCCGACGTCTCGGACTGGCTGTAGATCAGGTTCTTGCCTTCTCAGGCGTCTGGGGAGGTGGCCAGCCCTTCGCTCTTTCACGGGACCTGAATCAAGGCATGGCGGAATGGCGTGGTTTGTGCGGTGCGGCCCCTTTTCTTGGTGTCGTGTCCGAGCTGGTCCTGACCACCCATCCACTGGAACCCCTCTGGATTGAACGCTCCGGTGGTGGTCCGGATCAGCTGGTGGACAGGATGGCTGCCGCCGAAGCGGCGGACTCCGACAGGAGCCTTCAATGGCACTGGGGTGCCGATGCCGAGCTTCAGTTCTTGTGGGTCAGCGGTGCTGAGCAGCAGGGCCTTGAGCGGATCGATGGTTTGCACCAGCTCCCGTCGCTCGCGCCTTCACCGCCGGGGTCCCCCAGGCTGCATGGGGAGGTGGTCGGCCTGCTGGGCGGGGCCGGTGCCGAAAAATGGCGTCCGCTGGTGGCCGGGTTGCGGACGTTGATGGCCCAACGTCCCCATGCCGGCTGCAATGTGGCCTGTCAGCAACTTGGAGGAGCCACCAGCCGCATTCCGGTGGAGACAACGTCTTTTGTCCATCGAGATGCCGTCTGGAAACCCTGGATCACGGCGGTTTGGCCTGCAGGGGATCTGGATGCCCGCCAGAAGAGCCTCGCCTGGCTCGAACAGGTGTGGCAGCTGCTGAATCCGGTGTGCCCTGGGGTTCACCTCGCCCAGATCCACGATCATCTGCCCTTCCATCATGAGGAACTCGAGCAGGCCTTTGGTGCATGGCTGCCGCGCCTTCGTTCGCTCAAGGCACGACTGGACCCTGAAGGCAACCTGCCAACCCTCTGATCTACGGTCGGCGCTGCCTGCGGCATCCTTTCGATGGCCAAGCGCTCCAGCCCGACCCTGGTGAACCAGTGGTTCTCGAACCCGAGCAAAGACCTGCTGTCCGGTTTGGTGGTGGCCTTCGCGATGATTCCCGAAGCCATTGCCTTCTCCGGCATTGCCGGTGTGGATCCCAAGGTGGGTCTGTTCGGGGCGTTCTGCCTGTCCCTCACCATCGCTGTGGTGGGCGGGCGTATGGCCATGATCACGTCCGCGACGGGATCCACGGCCCTCCTGATGACGGGACTTGTTGCCACGGGTGAGGCCCGTGGAGCCGGCCTGGGCGTGCAGTATCTGATGGTGGCTGGTCTGGTGACCGGTGTGCTGCAGATCTTCTGGGGCTACATGCGACTGGCCTATCAGATGCGTTTTGTGCCGCAGGGTGTGCTCAGTGGCTTCGTCAATGCCCTGGCATTGCTGATTTTTCAGGCGCAGTTGCCCCAGCTCGGTTTGAATCTTCACGCTGGAGAGGCCGATCATGGGGCTTCGTCCCTGCTGCCCCATGGCGGGCAGATTCCCATTGTTTGGGGATTGGTGCTCCTGGGGTTGCTGATCATTTACGGACTGCCCCGGCTCACGCGGGTTGTGCCGTCGCAGCTGGTGGCGATCGTGGTGCTGACGCTGATCAGCGTGGGCTTCAGCTTCGATATCCCCACGGTCAGCAGTCTCGGTACCCTGCCCGGTGGCCTGCCCAGCTTCCATCTGCCCTTTGGGGCCGATGGTGTCCCCTTCAATCTCGACACCCTGGGGCTTGTGCTGCCAACGGCATTGGCCATCTCCTTGGTGGGCTTGATGGAGACCTTCCTCACCCAGGACATCCTGGATGACAAGACCGACTCAACGTCCAACAAGAATGTTGAGGCCCGTGGTCAGGGGATGGCCAACATCGTGTCGTCGTTGTTCGGCGGTATGGCGGGCTGCGCTCTTGTGGGGCAATCGGTGATGAATGTGGACAACGGCGGTCGAACGCGACTGTCCACGTTGTTTTCCGGTGTCAGCCTCCTGGCCATGATCCTTCTGGCCGGCCCCTGGCTTCGTCAGATTCCGATGGCCGCGCTTGTGGCCGTGATGATCAGCATCGCTGTCAGCACTGCGGACATCAACGGTTTGCGCAATCTGCGTCGCATCCCCAAGAGCGATACGTCGGTGATGGTGATGACCTTTGCCGTCACCATGCTCACGACACCTCACAACCTTGCGCTGGGCGTGCTGGCTGGAGTCGCTTTGGCCGGGATCCTGTTCAGCCGCAAGGTGGCCAAAGTGATTCAGGTGGAAATGATCGACGTGAGCGATCAGGAGCGGCGCTACCGGGTAGTGGGCCAGTTGTTCTTCGTCAGCAAGGTCTATTTTCTGCAGGGATTCGATCTGCACGATCATCCCGAACGCATCGTCATCGACCTTTCGTCAGCCCATATCTGGGATCAGAGTGGTGTCGCCGCTCTCGATCAGGTCATCCGCAAGCTGCGACTTGGCGGTTCAGAGGTGATGGTTGAAGGCCTCAACAAGGAGAGTCTCGATCTGTTTGAGCGCATCGGCGGGCAGGAATCCGCCCATGCCTGAATGCACGATTGGGTCGGATGGCTTATTTCAACGCCTGGGGGTTGTACAAAACTGCCAGGCAGACCGTCAGGTCATCACGCATGGCCGTCAGACGGTTCTGAATCTCCAGGTCCTGGGGATTCAACTGGGCATAGCGGAGCGTCACATCATTGCCGATGCTCATCAGCATGCAGAGGGTTTCCAGATCACCTGTATCCGTTGCCCGCTGTTTGGCGCCATCCAGCAGCACCTTCAGTAGGGACATTTTGTTGTTGTATGCCTGGCGGTTCCTCTCTTCCCAGGCACCAGCGGGTGCCGTGAGCAGAAGAGTGATGAAAGGCACGATCAGCCAGGTTCTGATTCGCATGACCCGGCTGAAGGGTCATCGGAAGCTAGTGGTGATTCCTTTGTTGCGCAAAGGATCTGGGACAATCGCACCCGATCCGTACCAAGGTTGATGTTGCGATCCAGTCGTCATGTCCTGATCGGAGCCATTGCAGCGATCTCAGGATTGTTCAGTGGTTGTGCCTCGCTTGACGATGCCGCAGGGTCCCGTCTGGATGTGGTGAAGCAGCGCGGTGAACTGATCTGCGGGGTGAGCGGCAAAATCCCCGGGTTCAGTTTTCTCAGCCCGGAGGGCCGCTACACCGGCCTTGATGTGGACGTTTGCCGGGCCATGGCTGCGGCTTTTGTGGGGGATGCGGAGAAGGTTCAGTTCCGTCCACTCACGGCTCCAGAGCGATTCACCGCCCTGCGCTCCGGGGAAATTGATCTTCTCTCACGCAACACCACCCGCACGCTCAGCCGGGATGGAATCGGCGGCAACGGACTTCGCTTTGCACCGGTGGTGTTCCATGACGGTCAGGGGCTGATGGTGTCTGCTGACAGTGGGGTGCGGTCGATGGCTGACCTGAGTGGTCAGGCGATCTGCGTGGGGTCAGGCACCACGACCGAGCAGAACCTCAACGACGCCTTCGAATCGAGAAAGCTCCCTTACACGCCGATCAAATATCAGGATCTCAATCAAGTGGTGGGCGGATATCTGCAGGGACGCTGTGTCGCGATGACCTCGGATCGCTCCCAGCTCGCCGCCGCACGTTCGGGGTTCAACGATCCCGCGCAACACCTCATTCTTGAGGACCGTCTCAGCAAAGAACCCTTGGCGCCAGCCGTTGTGGGTGGAGACCAGCGCATGGGCGATGCCATGACCTGGGTTGTCTATGCCCTGATCGAAGCGGAGGAACGGGGCATCACGCAGGCCAATCTCGACACGGTGTTGAAGCAGGCCGAGGCCGATCCCTCCCAGGCGGCTCTGCGTCGTTTTCTGGGCGTGGATGGCGGCCTGGGCAGCAAGCTCGGGCTGCCGGATGATTTCGTTGTGCAGGCCCTTCGTGCCACGGGCAACTACGGCGAGATTTACAACCGACATCTGGGCCCGAACAGTGCTGTGGCGATCCCCCGGGGTGCCAACCGCTTGGCCGGCGAAGGGGGGCTGATGATCGCCCCGCCATTCACCTGATGCTGAAGCGACGCCTGCTGATTCAGATCGGTGCAGCCAGCCTGCTGCTGGCCCTGCTGGCCTTGCTGATCAACAACCTTGCGGTGAATCTGATCCGTACTGGCCTCGGCCTCGGGTTTGGCTGGCTGGGCCAACCAGCTGGGTTTGCTCTGGCGGAGACGGCGCTGCCCTATGCACCGTCCGACACTTACCTGCAGGCCTTGTTCATGGGCTGGCTGAACAGCCTCAAGGTCATCGTGGTCGGACTGGTGCTGTCCACGGTGCTTGGGGTGGCGGCAGGAGCAGCGCGCAGCAGCCGTCACCGTCTGCTGCGCAGCTTGGCTTCCTCCTACGTGATTGTGATTCGTCAGATCCCGCTGCTTCTGCAGCTGCTGTTCTGGTATTTCGTTGCCTTTCTCGGGTTGCCTGAAACGCCCGTTGGAGGGTTGATCCAACTGTCCAATCAGGGCATTGAACTGCTGGGCTTGAACCTGAGTGTGGAGTTCTGCGCGGTGCTGACCGGATTGACGGTGTTCACCGGTGCCTCCATTGCGGAGATCGTGCGTGGAGGAATCAATGCTGTTTCGAAAGGACAGTGGGAGGCATTCCGCAGCCTTGGGTTGCCGGAGGGGCTGGGCTTGCGCCGGATCGTGCTTCCGCAGGCATTGCCGGCGATCCTGCCGGCGCTGACCAGTCAGTACCTCAACCTCGCGAAGAACAGCACACTGGCGATTGCTGTGGGCTACGCCGATCTTTACGCCGTCAGCGACACCACGATCACCCAGACCGGGCGGGCGATCGAAGGATTTCTGCTGCTGTTGCTGAGCTTTCTGCTGCTGAACCTGCTGATCAGTGGGGGTATGGCGACTGTGAATGGTGCGGTGCTCGGACGTTTGCGGAGGAGTCGCTGATGAACCGCTGGCTGGATCGCGTGATCACGCTGGTGCTTCTGGCCTTGTTCGGCTGGGGAGGAGCGACCCTTGTGCACTGGCTGGTGATCGCTGCGGACTGGTCCGTGGTCACCACCAATCTTCCCTTGTATGCCTTGGGCAGCTATCCGCCGGATCAGCGCTGGCGCCCTCTGGTCTGGATCAGTGCGCTGATCCTGCTGATCCTGTTCACCCTGCTGGGGCCAAGGCATGGCGTTCTGCGTCGTGCGCTCCCCTTGGTTTGGATCGGCATGGCGCCTCTGGGGATTTGGCTCCTGGCCGGTGGGCTGGGACTGCTTCCTGTCGCCACGCGGGACTGGGGCGGCCTTGCGCTGACGCTGCTGCTCACCGTCGGCAGCGGTCTGCTTGCGCTGCCTCTGGGCGTGCTTCTGGCCCTGGGTCGCCGCAGCGATCTCCCGGTGCTGCGGATGAGCAGCACGGCTTACATCGAGCTGATGCGAGCGGTGCCGTTGATTGCGGTGCTGTTCTTCGGACAGCTGCTCATCCCACTGTTTCTGCCCCCTGGCCTTGAAATCAATCGGGTGCTTCGTGCGGTGTTGGCCTTTGCTCTGTTTGCAGCGGCATACATCGCGGAGGATGTGCGGGGTGGTCTTCAGGCGATTCCACCCACCCAGCGTGAGGCGGCTGCCGTGCTTGGTCTCTCGCCTGCTCAGACTCTGGAGCTGGTGGTGCTGCCTCAAGCCATGCGCATCGCCTTACCGGCGCTGACCAATCAGGCGGTAGGCCTGTTGCAGAACACCAGCCTCATGGCGATCCTCGGCCTGGTGGAGCTGCTGGGAATCAGCCGCAGCCTGTTGGCCAACCCGACCTTCATCGGACGCTACCTGGAGGTTTACCTCTGGTTGGCTGCTGTTTACTGGCTGGCATGCACGGCGATGGCTTTGCTGGCCCGCCACCTGGAAATTCAGCTCGATCCTGTGCGTTCCAACCGATGACTGTTGCCATCCGCGCCTCCGACCTGGTGAAGAGCTACACGCCGGGCCTGCGCGCTCTCGATGGGGTGAGCATGGAGGTGAACAGTGGTGAAGTGCTGGTGGTGATGGGCCCATCTGGATCCGGCAAGAGCACCTTGATTCGCACGTTCAACGGTCTCGAAACCCTGGATGGTGGCCAGCTGGATGTGTTGGGTGAGCGCCTGGATGCCAGCCATGAGGAGCAGCGGGTCCGCGCGATTCGTCGACGGGTTGGCATGGTGTTCCAGCAGTTCAACCTCTTCCCTCACCTCACGATTCTCGACAACATCACGCTCGCTCCGATCAAGGTGCAACAACGCCCGAAGGTGGAGGCAGAACAGCGGGCAATGGATCTGCTGGATCAGATGGGCATTCGTGAGCAGGCTCCCAAATATCCAGCCCAGTTGAGTGGCGGCCAGCAGCAGCGTGTCGCGATTGCCCGTGCCTTGGCTCTTGATCCTGAGGTGATGTTGTTCGATGAGCCCACCAGTGCCTTGGATCCTGAGCGGGTCAAGGAAGTTCTCGATGCGATGCGGCAGCTGGCTCGCGGCGGTATGACGATGGTGGTGGTGACTCACGAACTCGGTTTTGCCCGTGAAGTNGCCGATCGNGTGATGTTCATGGATCAGGGGCAGGTGGTTGAGACCTCCGATCCGGAGACGTTTTTCAGCAATGCCAGGGAGGAACGCAGCCGGCGTTTTCTCCGGCAGATGGCGTGATGGAGATTCCGATCGCCGTTTTCCTGCCGTTTCTGCCCCGGGCCTCTCTGGAGGACCTGCTGGTGGTTCTGTTGGTGATTGGTCTNATGGCCGCGCCCTTTGTGATCCTTGCTCAGCTGCGGCGCAGACGCGTCAGGCGGTTCATGGCTCGGGTGCGTGATCGGGAGGATCCNTCTTGACGATGGCGTAGTCGACGCGGTCGTCATCGGAGCAGCACAACGCGCCGTAGTACCGGNCCAGTTCGTCGTAGGCCGCGTCGTAGGAGCTGAAGACCTGCTTGGTGAGNTGGTCGTTTTGTCCGTCGCTGCGGACGATTCGATGGNTTCTCNCNGTNTGGCNTNGTTGGCTTGCCTCAGGCATCGACAAAGGAAAGTCGGGCCAGGGCCTGTTCTACGGCCACCAGTTCCCGCTCGGTGGACAGCCAGCTTTCGTTGCCGTCCGGCAGGTTCTGCACTTGATCGGCCAGTCGCTGCATCAACTGTTCGCAGCGGTCTTTCAGCACCTGACGCAGCATCCCANTNCTTGTAGACGGTTTTNAGCCTGGCACAGAGCNTGGCTNGTTTNAAGNGTTTTTNTAGGNTTCTTGANATTCCTGCGCAAACCATGCTGCGGTTTCTGCTGGAGTTNCTCCCTTGTTTGCTGATCGGCTTCTGGGCCGGGCGCCGTCATCCGGCGTTGTCGGGGCGGTTGGCCACGCCGCTTGTTCGCTTTGGCATGCCGCTCAGTGTGATGGGACTGCTGCTCAAGGGAGGGTTGGGCCTCGAGATGCTCACGTCGGCAGGGCTGGCCGTGCTTGCGATCAGTGTTGTGTTGCTGGTGACCGCGCGATTTCCAGCAGGCTTCGGACTGAACCCGCCCTCGATGCGGCTGGGATGCTGCATCGGCAACACGGCCTATTTCGGGATTCCGCTGGCCCTCGCGTTTCTGCCGAATCAGGTTCTTCCGATCAGCATCGGATATGACCTTGGCGCCACCTTGCTCACTTGGAGCGTCGGGCCGGCGTTGATCGGGGCTGGTGCCGTTGGAGGGCGGTCAGGAGCCATGGCATGGCGGGGACTGCTGGTCAATNTCGGCAGCAGTCCAGCCATCCGGGGCTTGCTGGGGGCGCTGCTTGTCCAGTGGATGCCCTGGCGATCTGTGGTGACCGATGCGCTTTGGTGGCCCTCCAAGTTNGTGATTCTGCTGGCCCTCGCGGTTGTCGGCATGAGTTTGGGCAGCATGAGCAGCTTCGGTGGCGCACCGGGTCCGATTCAGTTCGGGCTCCTGCCGGCGTTGCTCGCAAAGCTTCTCCTGTTCCCGCTTCTGCTGTTGNTCCTCGGTTTGGTGNTGCNACTTGATCCGTTGATGGTGCAAGCCATTGCGCTGCAGGGTGCGNCGCCGACGGCGATCTCGCTGCTGTTGATCGCCGAGTCCGAAGGTGTTGATCAGCAGCGNNCCGCGGGTCTGGTGTTTTGGAGCACTGTGCTGGCCCTGATCACGGCTCCGTTGTGGGGATTTGCCCTTCCCTTGCTGGTCTCCATGGCTGGATGAATCGTGTTTGGTTGGCGAATAATTTGGTGATGCAAGCCGCGTTGATCGAGCAGGGTCAAATACGTTTTGTGAAGAGGCGGTTATCCGGGCGTGTTGCGGCCTTGTGACGGTCGTTCAACCGTCGTTACATTGGACTTGTCGGGTATGGAGGCGCTGAGATGCAGCAGATTGATCTTGCTGGTTCATTGGGTTTGGTGTTGTTGATTACGGCATTGACTGTTCTTGGTTACAGAATCAATCACGTTGTGTGAGTGGAGATTGACTAAACAACGGAGGAAGCAAGTGATCGCTTGGCTTTCTGGGTCAGTTCTCATCATTCGTTCAGTCATTTCTCAGGTGCGAAACACCTGTTTGATCAAGACTTGAACCAGCGAAGTTGAGGTGAGAGATGTCCAAACCGATCAAGCCTGCCACGGCCAAGTGTGCGCCAACGGATGTGAAATCAGATCAGCGATCTGGTGTTCCCTATCGCGAAGGCTTGGAGCTTGTCCTTGGTCACGCCGTTGACTGGAACAAGCTCAATCAGCGTGGTTGAAACCTGCGGAATGTGAGGTTGATCCGAGGCGTGCTGATGCGACGACGCTGCGGCACGCTATGCATCCAATTCCGTTGACAGCCTGGGTGCATGACCAAAAGATCACCATCGCTCAAGGGCAACGCAACCTGACGTTCGCGTTTGACGCGGTGACGCAGGTGAAAGTCACGGTTCGCACCAAGGGAGAGTGATCCAATCGGTTGGGTCTGATCAATCTCAGGTTCATCATCCGCGTGCCAGCCCATCCGATCATTCCCATGGCGGTAAAGGTTGAGCAGGCAGCCGTTGAATCGACTCCTGCAGGCTTCATTGACCGACGTCAGCAAGGGGGTGAACCAATCGGGCCAACCGTCGCCTCGATGGGTTGTGCCGCTGTAGCGGTACTGCACGCCGGTGTCCGCCAGGAACACGGTCATCCGTGGCACGGGGTGAAGGCGTCCGTACACCTTCACCACGGGCTGTTCCCACGCGATCTTCTCAGCCATCAACGTTGTCCATCGCTTGGCGTCCTCCGCGGTCAGCCAGCCCCGGTGCAGGGTCCAAGGCAGAGCGTCCGTCTCAGATGGCATCGACTCGGCTGCGGGGGGCATGGGGCCCAACGGTGACGTCCCATGAAGGGAGTGTTTGCAGACGATTGTGGTCCCATAAATTCCTGACATGGGAGCACGCATCACTCAGGACGAATTTCTCAAGCGCGCCAGACAGCGCTTTGCTGATCAGTTCGACTACAGCCTGGTGGTTTGGCGCAGCTACAAAAGCCCGGTGAAGATCCGTTGCACCAAGCATCCCGTTCAGGACATCACCATCACCCCTGAAAAACACCTCCAGACTCTCGGTGGATGCAGGCACTGCCTACGAGAGCGTCGGATTGAAGCTCTGGAACGTGAGCTCAACCGCAAGGCAACGCCAGAACGTTCGATCGATACGGGCGAGATGGTTCAGCCCATCAGGCTCACTCGCTGATAACAGAACCAAAGCCATTGCTGGAACAACAGGTTGCGGTGAGATCTCCAGGAGGTTTGCGGATGATCGGCATCGAAGTTCTCGGGAGGCGGGACGTCTCCACGAGCGCGATCGCGCTCCATCTCGCCAAGGATCCTGCCGACGTTGTATTCGGGGTGACCGAGATGCATCAGCTGACGCTGGTCAGGTGTTTCAAAGATCGTGTAACCCACCTGTTCGCCGTAGGCCAGCAACCGGAGACGTCCCTGGCGCTGGGCTGATTCCATCGCACCATCTGGGAGCCCGGCATGCCGGCTCTGGGGACAGACAAATCGGTCGTCCTGCGTGCCCATGAGGGGGTGGCCGGGAATCAGGCTGCGCATCGGATAGATGCCAAAGAGCTTGCGCTCGAAAGGGATCTTGTCCACGCCGGCGAGGTAGGCGAGGGCAAAGCCGGCCCAGCACAGCCCCAGGGTGCTCGCACAGTTCCGTCGCGCCATCTCGATCAGGTCCACCAGCTCGCTCCAGTAGGTGACCTGTTCAAAGGGCAGGTGTTCCACCGGCGCTCCCGTGATGATCAAGCCGTCCAGAGGCCCCTGGGCCAGAGCCTCATCCCAGGTGACGTAAAGCTCGCGGAGGTGGTCCTGATCCCAGCTTTTGTAGGCGTGTGACGCAAGCCTGATCCAGACCGGCTCGATCTGAAGCACGGAGAGTCCGAGGGGGTGAAGCAGGTTGAACTCGTACTGCTTGCCCAACGGCATGATGTTGAGGATGCCGATTCGCAACGGCCGGATGTCCTGGCGTTCAGCCTGAGCGGGCTCAATCCAGGAGATCCGGTTCCGCTCGACCGCGCCGATTTTGTGATAGTTCCTTGGAAGAATCAGTGCCATGGGCGGGTCTGGTTCGGCAATCAGGCGAGGGCCTGCGCGAAGTCCTCCGTGATGTCGTCGATGTGCTCAAGCCCAACGGAAACGCGAACCATGGTGGGGGTCACTCCGGCGGAAGCCTGCTCCTCCGCACTGAGCTGCTGGTGGGTTGTTGAGGCGGGATGGATCACCAGGGTCTTGGCATCACCCACGTTGGCCAGATGGCTGGCCAGCTGAAGGTTGTTGATGAAACGAACAGCGTCGTCGTAACCGCCCTCGAGGGAGAACATCAGCATGCAGCCCATCCCTCGGCCTGTCAGGTATTTCTTGGCTTGTGCGTGATACGGGTCGCTGCTCAGACCGGGATAGCTGACGTGCTTCACCTTGGGATGCGCACTGAGCCATGTGGCGAGAGCCATGGCGTTCTCGGTGTGCCGTTCCACCCGCAGGCTGAGGGTCTCCAGGCCCTGCAGCAGCAGAAAGCTGTTGAATGGACTGATGGCTGGCCCCCAGTCCCGCAGGCCCTCCACCCTGGCGCGGAGAGCAAAGGCAACGTTCCTGTCATCCGGCACGCCGAGCATTTTGCAGATGTCGCTGCCGAAGCCGAAGGCATCCCAGTGAACCAATCCGTGGTACGCAGCACTGGGTTGACTGATCAGCGGGAATTTGCCGTTCCCCCAGTTGAAGGTGCCGGCATCCACGATCACACCACCCAGGCTGGTGCCGTGGCCCCCGATCCACTTGGTCGCGCTTTCCACTACCACGTCAGCACCGTGGTCAATCGGCCGCATCAAGGCTCCGCAGGCACCCAGNGTGTTGTCCACGATCAGGGGAATGCCGCGTTCTTTCGCCAGGGCGGANAGTCCCTCAAAGTCGGGAATGTTGAAACGGGGATTGCCCATCGCCTCGACGTAGAGGCCCTTCGTGTTGTCGTCGATCTGGGCGGCAAAGCTGTCAACGTCGTCGCCGTCNGCGAAGCGCACGTCGATGCCGAGGCGGGGAAACTGCACCTTGAACTGGTTGTAGGTGCCGCCGTAGAGGAATGAAGTGGAAACAAAATTGTCTCCCGCCTGCATGCAGTTGGTGATCGCCAGGAANTGGGCCGACTGGCCGGACGCCGTNGCCAACGCGGCCATCCCGCCTTCGAGGGCTGCCACCCGCTTCTCGAACACATCCGTCGTGGGGTTCATCAGACGGGTGTAGATGTTCCCGAACTCCTTCAGCCCGAACAGGTTGGCGCCGTGCTCGGCGTCATTGAAGACNTAGGAACTGGTCTGATAGATCGGCACCGCCCTGGCATTGGTTGCCGGGTCAGGGGCTTGCCCAGCATGCAGCTGGAGGGTTTCGAAACGCTGAGACATCAGGCCGGGTGCGTGCGGCTGCGTTCTTGTTCTAGTCGTGGGACAGCTCGGGCTTCTCGGTTTCCACCAAAGAGGGGAATGTGTTTCGGATCAGGTTGTGAATTTCTGCATGGGCTTCAGCGCGGAAGGACTCGATGCCATCCGCGCTGAGAAGGGGATAGGTCCGGTCGTTGCCGTCTCCTTCGCGCAGATGCTTCCAACGGTTGTTCTCNTGTTCCTTGAGGGCATTGAGTGGGGCCTCAAAGTCGTAGTCCTTAACGGTCCCTGCCGCGGCAACACCGCTGGCCAGGGTCTCCCGGATTGGTGCCAGTGCCTTCGCCTTCAGCGTGTCGGGAAGACCGAGCACCGGCTGGTAATGCTCAAGGATGCGCAGTTCGGCTTCCAGCAGCACAGGCCAGGCCCCGCTTTCTCCCTCGCCGAGTCCCATCTCCGCTTCTGCGCTTCTCATCGCATCGAGGTGGAAGCGCAGCCAGCGGTAATAGGTCTTCTCCTTGATCGATTTCTTTGTGGCAGCTCGTCCGGAAAGAATGGCAGGNAGAGCGTTCTCGGCTTTGCGGAGGAACAGCCGGTCCTCCCGTTCCAGATTGATGGCACCCCAGCGCTGGCGGTATTCCCAGAGTTCGGCGTAACGGGCCACGTCCGGTANGGACCAGCCAAGACCCTTGAGCTCATCGCCACGGTGGGTGAGTTCCTGCGCCACGCCCTGCTTCGTTGTCTTCTCGCTTCAGCGTAGTGGTCAGGCCTTAGCTGCCCGGCGCGCGGCTTCCGGGATGACGCCGCAGATACTCCTGCACCTTGATNGGNCGGGTCTGGTTGTATCCCACCGGCAACCACAGATCGCCTGCGTCGGCATTGAAGTGAATCTCCCAGTGGTACAGACCGGTGTACGCCCTTGGGTCGTCTTTGATCAGNGAGGCGTAGAGCAGAACCGCACGGCCGTAGTAGTCGCTGTTGTTGTAACCCCACAGTCCCTTGCGGATGTCCTGGCGACCGCCCCGACGAACCAGATAGCGGGCAGCGGCCTGGATGGCGTCATGGGGGTCACGGATGTCGCCTTCGCCGATGCCCCGCTCGGCCCAGGTGGTGGGCAGAAACTGCATCGGGCCCTGGGCATTGGCCACGGAGACGCCATCGATNCGGCCCATGCCGGTTTCGACCAGATTCACCGCGGCGAGCACTTCCCATTCGATGCCTGTGGCCGCCTCTGCTTTGCGGTAGTAGCTGATCAGCTTTTCGGCCGGTTCCGGCTGAATGATTCTCCAGGCCGGCAAGGTTGAGGGACCGCGACCACGGCTCATGCGCAGGAACTCCCTGCGGGCGGCCAGATGGCGCTCAGCCACACTGCGCCAGCGCTGGGGCAGGNCGTTGACCACCTGTTGCGAACGCTTCGGATCCTTCGAAAGCACGCGGTAGATCACCTGCTGCTGGTGTCCAAGGTCCGGCAGTGANGCTTCAGGTGTCTTGGGGTCGCGCAGGGCTGTCTCCACGGAGGCCAGCAGGGACGCTGTCTTGGATGGGTCGCNGGGAACACCCGGATAGCGCCGTTGAGCTGCCGCCGCCGCTTGCATCAGGGGGGGGCTGGTGTTGATCTCAGCTTCTGGATGTTGCGCGATCCCTGCAGCAAGGGTGGCCGTCACACCGATGAGGGCGGCAGTGATCAGGATGCTGCTACGGCCCATATCAGATCTTGGGATTTGGGCCGAACTTACCCGCTCACTCTTAGGCCTGAATGAAGGTGCTGCGGTCGTGAAAATCGGCACGACTGCCACGGTGTCGCAAGGCCCAGTGACTGATGCCATTGACTCCGCGGTCGAGCACCGTGGTCAGCGCCAGTTCGGGACACAGGTTGTTGGGCCACCAGGGATCGAGAGCAAGTCGGGCATCGAGCCGCAGTTGATGGTGCCTGCGCTGCAGGCGGACGTCTGGTGGGGCGGAGAGNATCTGATCGCTTTGCCCCTCGCGATAGGCGTCNAAGCGGTAGACCGCCCAATCTCCGTTTGGAGCGAGATTGATCTCCCAGTAGTGCGGCTGGTTCGGAAGTCCCAGAAATGCTTCAAAGCAGGTACTGGTCCAGAGCTCATCACGACGTTGTCCCGATGGCTGACGGCCATCGATCAAGCGCTCAGGCAGGGCCAGATCCGCCAGTCCTGAAGCGGCGGCGGACAAGACGCCGAAACTCAGCTCCAACACGCCATTNTCGCTCCAGATCAGCTCAGCACTGACTTTCAGCCCGGCTGGAACCGAGCGCTCGAATGGCACCAGGCGGGAGGCCTGGCGCAGCATCACTGAGGGACGCGCCATCTCAGCAGCTTGCCAGGCGCCTCACCATGGCCCNGATCTCGGGCATCTGCTGTTCCACCGANGCGGTGAGACGAAACTGCACGGCAGCCCGCTGGAGGTTGTGGCCGGGGTACTGGGTTCGGAAGTACACATCGCCTTCGAGATGGTCCGTGAGGAAACGCAGGCCAAGCTCGAGCGGGATCAGACGGATGCAGTCCGCCAGATAGTGCAGATCCCATGCGCTGAGGAAACAGCGGGCGACGGAGAGGTACCCCTCCAGAATCGCTTCGCAGAGATCGAGATCGAACAACACGGCATCGAGATTCGTGGTCTCTTCCCCTGCGGCATTGCAGCAGGAACGGAGGCAATCGCCGATGTCGTAATGGACCAGTCCTGGCTTGACGGTGTCCAGATCGATCAGGCCGACGGCNTGTCCGCTGGATTCGTCGATCATCACGTTGTTGATCTTGGGGTCGCCATGGATCGGTCGGTGCTGCAGTTCCCCACGCCCGAGCGCGGCTTCGAGCACATCCATGCCCTGGCGACGGGANTCGACGAAGCCACAGGCGCTCTGAACNGGAGCCTCCAGCGCGGTGGTTGCGTTGAGCACCGCGTCGTATCGCTTCAGATACGCCGGAGTCACATGAAAGTTCTCCAATGTGTCGGCCAGCTGATCCGTTGGTAAATCGCTGATCAGGCTGTGGAACATCCCCAGTCCGTAGCCCACTTCCCGGGCATGGGTGCGGCCGNTNATCACATCAGTTGTGGTGGCAGCACCGATGTAGGTGATCGAGCGCCAGAACTCTCCCTCATGCTCCACCCAGTGCTCGTCCTGACGGCAGCGCACCACTTGCGGCACCTCCCATCGGCGTCCGTGCAGTTCCGCAGGAGGTGCGGCCAGGCGCCGTTGCACGTGGTCCCCCAGGGCGACCAGGTTGCGCATCACCAGCTCAGGCCGTTCAAACACATGGGTGTTGAGCCGCTGCAAGACAAATGCCCCTGCAGGGGCGCTGGGTCGATGCCCCTGATGGGTCACCAGAAAGGTTTCATTGACATTCCCGGATCCCAGGCTGCGGATCGCGGTGATCCGGTCCCGGGGATGGAAACGACCCGCGATGGCGGCGACAGCCTCACTCAAGGGGATCTCAGTGGTCTCATGCTGGAACCCTCGCGTTGATCAGCGGAGCTGGCCGTTTCCGGTGTGCAGATCAGCAGGCGACTCAGGCTTCGAGTTGGCTCTCTATCGCCTCCATTAACCGCAGATAGGCCGGACCCTGATCAGCGCCGTTCTCTTCAATGCTCATGTCATCGCGCATGGCGCGACTGGCGTTATCGGCGATCACCGCATTCACCACAAGATCAAGGGCCTCCGGCACATCCAGGTTCTGCAGGGCTTCCGCGTAGCGCCGGCTGTGGCTTGGTCGCACCGATTCCTGGCAGTAGCTGGAGAGTTCACGGCTGTCGGTCAACACCTGGTATGCGGTTTCTTTCACCGTTGGTCGGCCATAGAGGGACATGTAGAGCAGGTTCACCATCGAGGCGTCGTGCACCGGGATGGCATACCTGCGGGCGATCTGCGGCCAGTAACGCAAGGCTTTTAAGCCTTCCAGGCCGCCCTTGCGCAGCCCCGCCTGCTCACACCATTGCTCCAGCTCCTCCATCGACATCGGACAGCGTTCCTCCTGCCGCATCAACTGGGCCATCACCTGGCCCGCCTGGAAGTTGCGGGTGGGCTTGCCGGAGCACGGCAGCATCATGCTGCCGCGAACGTCAGCCACCATCGCCGTCAGCTGAACAAAGGTGTGATCGCGCACTTTCTCGAAGTCGCCATCGCGCACCAGGGTGGCTTCGATCCGAGGTACGGCGTAGCCCAGTTCCGTTAATGGGATCGGCTGGCGGTGATAGAGCTTCTGCCGGTCCGGCCGTGCCATCGACACGGTCGCCGCCTGGTCCAGGCACTGGTCCAGCAGCAGGGTGAGCAGGGTTGGCAGGACCCCTGGGTTGTCTTCGTGGTACGCGTAACCGAATCCGGCGAACACCGAGGACATGTTCTTGGCGGCCTTGATGTATTGGCCCTCAACGTTGTGGACCCCTGCCGAGACCTGGATGTTCGGCGAGAGTTGATCCATCAGCTGCGCCCCCAGCATCGCGGTGAGAGCATTGGGATGGCAGAAGTTGGCCGTGAAACTGTCGAAGGGGTTGCGCAGGGCCCCGTGGCGGTGGAAGCCGGAAAAGAAGGCCAGATTCGGTTGCTTCTCGCAGAGCACGTAGGCGCTGTTGCTGATCGGGTCGTGGTTGAAGGCTCCGGCCAGGCAGCCCAGCACAACCTGTTCACGGCCAAGCTCCTCGCGCAAACGACAGGCCTCCAGCAAATCCTCTTCCACGTGATTGCTGTTGGCACTCAGAACAACCAGTTCGCAGCGTCGGATCAGGTCGGCCAGCGTGTTGGTGATCCGTTGCCCCGAGAGCCGATGGGTTCCCATGTCGAGCACGCGTTCGACATGGTCCGGATCCATGCTCCCGATCACCTCCTCTGCGAAGGCACCCAGCAGTTCGCGACCGGGCCTCGGTGCCAGGAGAAGCCGTCCGGCTTCGTTCTGCATCGCGCAGTTGTACGCCAGTGAGGCGGGATAAAGCCCCACGCTGTAGAACCCGACTTTGCCAGCGGTGACCTCCCGGATTCGGCGGCGGATGGATTCCGCATCCAGGCTGCGGTCGAAGAAGGAATTGCGCATGGCTCTCAGCCTATGAACTCCTGTTGAGGAGACTGACCATTGATCACTGTGACGGCGATGAGTCTCACCCTCTATGGCGGCCCCCGCACCCGAGCCACGATGCCCCGTTGGTATCTCGAGGAGAAGAACATTGCCTACGCGTTGAAGGAGCTGGACCTGCGGGGCAACCAGCATCGACAGCCCGATTACCTCGCGATCAATCCCTTCGGAAAGTTGCCGGCTCTGGTGGACACCTCACTGCAAGGACCGGATGGCCAAGCGCTGACGCTGTTCGAATCCGGCGCAATCCTGTTGCATCTGGCGGAACACCACGCCGGTGAGATCACATCGGCATCGCAACGCTCGCTGATCGCGCAGTGGTTGTTGTTCGCCAACGCGACCCTGGCCATTGCCCTGTTCGTGCCCAGCAACCGTGAACGGGAGTTCCCTCGTCTGATGGAGGAGCTCAACCGACAGCTCAGCCCTGGTCGGCCCCTGGTGGGCGATCAATGGGGTGCTGCGGATTGTGCGGTCACGGCTTATCTCGCCTATTTGCCGATCTTTTTCCCCCAGGAAGACCTCACCCCTTATCCAGCGATACAGGCTCTGATTGCGGCCACGCAGGAACGTCCGGCGTACCGCAAGGTGATGGGCATGACTTGATTGATCGCGGTGTAATAGCCAAAAGCTTGTTTGCCCATGTCGCCGAACAGTCGCGATCTCCTCTTCGCCTACCGCTGGCCTGCGGCTGTGGTGATCTCCAGCGTGGTTCTTGCGGCAGCGCTGCTGAAGCTGCTGAGTCAGCCGATTCCCATTCGGATCGATGGCGGTCTCAATGTTGACCGTTTGGTGATGCCGTCCACCGTCACGATTCGAACCGACGAACCGCTGCCGGTGCAAGCGGGTGTTGTGGTGGATGGGGATGCCTCAGAGAAGGGAGAACAGCCCATTCGCATCAGCGGGCCGGTGACTGTGCGAGGTGACGTGGATGCCCGGGTGGCCGGTGCTGTGGATGCCCGGGTGGATGCTGCGGTTGAGGTTCCTAACGCACTCACCATCCGCACCGATGACCCTTTGGATGTCGTCAATGAAGTCACCAACAAAGACCTCNCGGTGACCAGCCGCGTGACGCTGGAACAGCCCGTGAATATTGAAGGCTCGGTGGACGTGAAAGGNAAAGTCGGCGCGCGGATCGGGCTCTAGGCCCGTTCAGGCCTGTTGCGGGGCGCCTGGCCGTTTCCGACGGTCAAGCCCTGCTCCCAGCGGTTGAGTTGCTGCAGCCCCAAACCTGATACGGCTGCAGCGATCAAGCCAAGGATGCGCAAGCTGGTGCCTTGTTCGACACCNACGAGAACGGCGGATCCCCAGAGCAGCGCCCAGGCCCATGGACGGGCAGCGCGAATGCGCGTCAGGGCCGTTGAGCAGCTGCGGCAATTCACGGTGTGGCTTTGGTAGCGGTCCATCAGGGCGTCGACCGGAAGACGCGCGGGCAGGGGCTCGCCCTCAAAGGGTTCACTGCTGTGGTTCTTGATCCATCGGTGCAGGGCGGCCACGTACACATCCGCAGCAGTCGGCAAGAAAAAGNCCTTGTCCGTTGCCGCACTGCCGCCGGCTTGGCTCAGCTGCCGCTCCTGCCAGTGCAAAAACACCTGGTCGTCTTCAAGCACCTTGTGGTTGCCGATGTGCTGCAACCAGCGGGGGCGGAGTCCGATCAACAGTCGCGGTAGCGCGGACTGGAACTGAAAGGGGAACCTTGCGAACAGGCGGCATTCACCCCGACGGATCGGCACGGCGTAGACCACGGTGAGAATGCGCCCGAATCCCTTGGCCGTCAGGTCATGCCACATCAGTTGGGGGGCCTGGAATGTAGTGGCCTGGGAGCCGAGCTTGCCGCGCCGGGGGCCCTCCTCCCAGAAGGCCTCGAAGCCGTGCTCTGATTCCTGTGTGATCACCGCCTGCACCGGAGCTGCGTTCTCGCGTTTGCCCACGGTTTTGTGGTGCGTGAACGGCACGTGGCTCACATCCAGCACGTTCTCCAGCAGGGTGACGGCGTCCATGGGCAGATCCCGNAAGGTGTCCTGCACCGTCCAACTGTCCGGGTTGTCTTCCAGNGCCGGCACGAGGGGGAGTGGTTTGTGCTCAGCGTTCTCCGGGTCGCCCATCCACACAAACAGCAGGCCCTGGCCGGTTGCCGTCGGCAGGCTGCTGCAGCGCGAGCGGCGACTGTCCGNACGGGTGTCGTCCTGCGCCTGGGGAATGCGCTGACAGTGTCCGTCACCATCAAAACTCCANCCGTGGTANGGGCATTCCAGCTGCCCCTCGCCATTGATCCGGCCTTCGCTGAGCGGCACCAGACGGTGAGGGCACACGTCGGGAAACGCCCGCCAGCGCGTTGAAGATCGGTCCCACCAGAGCACCAGATCCGTGTCCAGCAGTGTGAAGCGACCGGGCCGCGCGGTGTCCAGGTCCTGCAGGTAAGCCACAGGCCACCACTGCTCGGTCCAGCTGGGATGCATCGCGCGGCAGGAAAGAGGGTCATGATCGCCAGGATTGTTCTCCGCCGCGGATCCCATGCAGCGTCATTCGCCCGATCAGCTGCTGGACGAGCTGGCGTCAGCGGATGAACTTCTGATTGTTCAGGACCTGGATGGGGTCTGTATGCAGTTGGTGAAAGACCCCCTCACCCGTTCGATCGACCCGACCTATGTGCGCTCGGTCGCTGCCATGGAGGGCGCTTTTGCTGTGCTCACCAACGGTGAGCATGAAGGCCGACGCGGGGTCAATCGTCTGGTCGAGTCGGCCCTTGGTGATGAGAGCCTCCCCGGTCGTGATGGTCTCTACCTACCGGGTCTGGCGGCAGGTGGCGTTCAGTTCCAGGACCGCTTCGGCAACCTCAGCCATCCAGGGGTCAGTGATGCGGAGATGGACTTCCTGGCCGCGGCACCCAGCCGGATGGAGAAGTTGTTGCTGGAACAGCTGCCGGTTCTCTTGCCGGAGGTCACCGCACTGCAGTGTCGGGAGCTGGCCCGCGCAGCCGTGCTGGACACCCAGGTGTCGCCAACCATCAACCTGAACGGCATCTTCGACCAAGTGCCCGGCGATGTTGCCCGCCAGCGGGCGCTCCAGCAGATGCTCGAGGATCTGATGCAGCAGTTGCTGGATGAGGCAGCTGCCAAGGGGTTGGAGGCATCGTTCTTCCTTCACGTGGCGCCCAACCTCGGCAGGGATGCCGACGGTCGTGAACGTTCGAAGCCCGCAGCGCCCGGTGATGTCGGCACCACCGACATTCAATTCATGCTCACGGGGTCATTGAAGGAAGCCGGGCTGCTGGTGCTGATCAACCGCTACATCGCCCGTCGCGATGGTGTGTTTCCACTCGGGGATGACTTCAACGTGCGTACGGCTCCCCGCGACCATGCCGGTTTGATGGACCTGGCTTGCGATCGTCTTCCGCTTGAACGGATGCCCCTGCTGGTGGGTGTGGGCGACACGGTGACATCTACCCCCGCTCAGGACGGCAACGGTTGGCTTCGGGGTGGAAGCGATCGCGGTTTTCTGACCCTGCTCAAAGCGCTCGGGAGCACGAGCGGACACTCCAATCGCGTGATCCTGGTGGACAGCAGCCATGGCGAGGTGGACCGACCGAGCTTTGCCGATGGACGGCTGGACGGCATCAGTGACCCAGAGGATCCGTTGACGTTGGATCTGCTGATGCCGGAGGGCCCACAGCAGTACATCAGTTGGTTCCAGCAACTGGCTGAACGTCGTCGGGCTGCTGCGCAAGCCAGTCCTGGTTCGGTTTGATCTTCAGCAGGAAGGGCATCTGGGTGATCGAGGGCTTGCCGCCGCTGACCCAGACCGCATGCTCCTCGGTCCACGGGCGCCTGCCCGGAACAATCAGGCGTGACTTCGAGGCGTGGTCAGGCAGGTAGGCAGCAAGAAAGCCTTTCTCGGCAACAAATGTCTCCAGATCACGAAACAGCAC
This sequence comes from Cyanobacteria bacterium TMED177, assembly GCA_002170825.1. Classification (GTDB taxonomy): domain Bacteria; phylum Cyanobacteriota; class Cyanobacteriia; order PCC-6307; family Cyanobiaceae; genus Parasynechococcus. The sequence continues at coordinate 19,766 of NHIA01000028.1, read as the reverse complement.
ACCATCGGCTGTCTCCACCAGTTCGAGACGTCCATCGGGGCGCAGGCCATAGATGATTCGCACGTCCGCCAGTTTCATCTCGCCGTACACGCCCCGATAGGACGTTGGCGCGTCCTGAAGGGTGTTGGTGAAGGCATGCAGCCCTCCAATGAACACCCGCAGCCGCTGCTCCAAATCCGGCGTGAGATCGCCGTAGCCGAATTCAAGCTCTCCTTCCTTGCTGATCCCAACCCAGGCCCTTGCTGCAGCGGCGGCTCTGTTGCCGGCAGGCCATCGGCCATTGGCCATCAGCAGATCTCCATGCAGTTTCATCGCCAGTGCACCGTTGCCATGGCCGCGGGCAAAGGTGGGTCCGGAGGTGAACAGAAGGGCGTCCTGGTCCACATTGGCTTGCTGCTCCCGGTTCCACCCACCGAAGAATTCGAACGTCGTCCAACGCGGATCGACGATCACGCTTGTGTAGCCAACGTTGATGGTGCTGCCGTCGGGCCTTGGCAGGGGCAGCACTTGGTTCTGCTGCAGTTGCGCCAGATGGTCCCGCGGCGGGGCAGGAGGTGGTTGTGGTGGCAACCCTGGAAGCGAGAAGCGTCCTGGTCCAGACGGTGGGTTGTCACCCCGCTGTCCGGGATGGATCAGCCAGGCAAGACCTGCACCCAGCACGCCTGCGGACAGGCAGAGAACCAGAAGGCGCAGGGAACGCAATGCGTGGCGATCGACCAAGTCAGTTTGTGCTGTGAGGTGAGGGGAAGCAACATCGCGATGTGTTGGTGTGCCGACGTGCCAATTGCCGCCTGAACGAGGCATGTGTGATCGAAGATTGGACCATCCCCGTTGTTGATCAATGCCAGCTCGATTTGATCAAGACTTGGTGTTTCCTCCGCGTTGGCACATGCTTTGGTCNCGTTCATGGTCGATATCCTGTTGCCAGGGCTGGTTCCAACCATTCCGGCAGAACAATGAGATTCAGCATCAATCAATACTTTGATTTGGTTGTTGCGGCCGCAAGGTTCTGGACGCTGTTGACCATCTGGTTTCCAGCGTGATCTGAAAAGATTGAACCCTGTTGTTGGGACCTGGTGCCGCTCAATCCCGTGTTGTTCCCGAGCCTGCATCGAGGGGATCTGACGACACTCCAGGTGAACCTCGGCTACCGCTGCAACCAGAGCTGCAGCCATTGCCATGTGAACGCAGGCCCGAGCCGGACCGAAATGATGCGGGATGACCTGGTGGCTTTGATTCCCAGGGTTGTCAAACAGCGCGCCATCCGTTGTCTCGATCTCACCGGTGGTGCCCCTGAGTTGCATCCCGGTTTCCGGACCCTGGTGCGTGAGGTCCGTGCTTGTGGTGTTTCCGTGCTCGACCGCTGCAATCTCACCATCCTCAGCGAGCCGGGGCAGGAAACGCTGGCGTCATTTCTGGCGGAACAACGGGTCGGTGTGATCGCCTCCTTGCCCTGTTACAGCGCTGCCAACGTCGACAAGCAGCGGGGTGACGGCGTGTTTGAACGCAGCTTGGCAGGGCTGCGTCAGCTCAATGGCCTTGGTTATGGATGCGGCGATCCGGAGTTGACTCTCGACCTGGTGTACAACCCCCAGGGACCCTCACTCCCCCCTCCTCAGGCTGATTTGGAGGCGGCCTACAAACGGGAGCTGGGCCAGGTCGGTGTTCGGTTTGATCGTCTGCTCACCCTGGCCAACATGCCGATTCAGCGTTTCGCCAGGCAGCTGGAGCTCCAGGGTGATCTGGTCTCATATCAGGCCCTGCTGGAGCAGGCTCACAACCCTGCCAATCTCGCTGCGGTGATGTGCCGTCATCTGGTCAGTGTTGATTGGCAGGGCCATTTGTACGACTGTGATTTCAACCAACAGCTGCAGCTCACGCCGCCAGGGGGATTGCGCGAACTCGCCGACCTGCTCGATCCGGCAACCGGGATCGATGGTGAACCGATTCACACCGCGCCCCATTGCTTCGGTTGCACCGCCGGTGCTGGATCCAGCTGTGGTGGCGCGCTTCAGTCCTGAGTTCTTTCCGTCGCGTTGATCCGGTTCAGGTTGACCGATGCAGGGGTCAACACGAAAACGGTGTCCCCGATGCGTTGTTGATGACCATCCAAGGCATGGACGCCCCCACAGACGAAGTCGGCGGCTCGTTGGGCCACATCCGGGGGCATGCGATGGAGATTGAGCACCACCGTGTGTTGTTCCCTCACGGCCATCACCGCTTCGATGGCTTCGTCGAAGTGCTCAGGGCTGAGCACCAACACGTCATGCCAACCATCGGAAGGGCCATTCACCATGGAGTCATGATGCGTAGTTGATGCTGAATCCGGGATGCGGAGCGTTGGAATGGTGATCGTCGGGGTGCTGCTGGCTGGGGGCGCCGGGGCAGGACTGTCGGCTGACCATGGATCCAAGCCGAAGCAGGCCATGTTCAAGACCAAAGCTGAGGCGGAGGCCGCGGCCCCTGGATTCCACTGTGAAGGGGCTCACCAGATGGGAGAGATGTGGATGGTCTGCGCCAAGCACGACCAGGTCCACTCACCAAGCCACTGACCCATGAGCAGTGAAAGTGGACATTGCGGCAGCAAGCCCAAACGCATAGCGGTGGGTGTGGCCCCGCTCGGCACCATTTCGATCGGCATCGTGCCGATGGGCGTGATCTGCATCGGCGTGGTCCCGATGGGTGTCGTCTCGATCGGTGTGGTGGCCATGGGCGTGATCAATGCCGCCATCGTGGGCATGGGCCTCGTTGCCGTGGGTGTGAACACCATGGGTGTGATCACCGCCGGACCGATGAGCATGGGGTTGATTCAGATTCGTTCCACAACCAATCCCCGGTATCTGGCCTATCCCTCGCGCGAAGAAGCGGAGGAGCAGGCCAGAAAACTCGGTTGCGAGGGGGTGCACCGCATGGGCGATCGCTATTGGATGCCCTGCAATGAGCATCCGCGTTGAACGCTTGTCTCAGTCCTGACAGCTGGGGCAGATCGCGCGCACATTCAGGCTGGATTCGATCAGCTTGAAACCGATGCTTTCCGCGGCTTCCGCCCCCGCTGCCAGAACCGACTGGCTTTCAAATTCCTCGGTTCTGCCGCAGCGAATGCACACAACGTGATGGTGATCCCGGTGATCATCCAGGGCCAGTTCAAACCGTCGCCCCCCTTCGCTCAGTTCCAGTTCCTGAAGAAACCCCATGTCGGCCAGCAGGCGCAGGCTGCGATACACCGTGGCCAGGGACACCTTCATCTCCAGAGCCACCAGTTCCTGGTGCACGTCCTCGGCGCTGAGGTGACAGCCGGATCCGCGCCGCTCGAACAATTCAAGGACCCGTTGGCGCTGAGGGGTCAGACGACGGCCGTCCTGGTGCAAGCCCTGCTGCAGGGATCCCTCGACAGGAGCAGATGCTGAGGACAACAGCAGAGGCCGTGGCGATTGTTCTCAACAGTAGTCACTAATGAGAGTTTTCAACCAGGTCTACGTCGCGGTGCGTGGCCGTGGATACGCTCCATGAAAAGGCTCGACCCACGCCGTGGATCTCAACCTGCACCAAGGCCACGGCAACAGTCGTCTCCAGCAAGCCGAGGCCTTGCTGGAGGGGGCCTCCATCGTGGTGTGCATGGGGGACCGGCTGACCCTGGCCAGCTTCGGCATGGCCATGCCGATCTGGCCCCGGCTGCTCGCTGCCGTCACCACGGCAGATGAAGCACTGGCTTGCGTGCGTGAGCACAAACCTGACCTCTTCTTTGCCACCGAAGATCTCGAGCAGGGCTATGGCATCAGCCTGGTGCGAGAGGTGGAGCGGATTCACGCCCCAACCCGCACCCTGCTCTTTCTGCGACGGGAGAACCCTCTTGTGGTGAATGAGTCGCTTGAGGCAGGCGCCGATGGTGTGATGTTCATCTCCTCCATCGGCAGCAACCGCGGCGATTTCCTCAAAGCGCTGAAACGCACCAGCGAAGGCGGCATCTATTACCCGGATGCTGTGCGTGACATGGCCAGGGAAACGGCTGCTTCCGACCGCGAGGCCCTGCAGCTGATCGAAGAGCTGTCTGAACGGGAGCTTGATGTGCTGCGATCCCTCACCGCGGGGCAGACCAATCGGGAGATCGCCGAGGAGCTGTTCATCTCGGGTGAGACGGTGAAGAGCCATGTGAGCGCAATCATCGGCAAACTTGGTGTTCGCGATCGCACCCAGGCAGCGATCTTCGCCATCCGCCATGGCGGTGATCTGATTCCGTCGATGGTGTGACGCCCCCGATCAAATCCTGGTGATACGGTCCCGCCGACAGCGCCATTCAGTTCATGGAAACGCATGTGCTCACCTTCACCATCACCAAGCCGTTTGGCGAGTGGGCCAAGGTTTATGACGCCTCCGCGCCATTCCAGAAAGCTTCCGGGATCACCTCTTTGTACCGGGGCGTCAGCAAATCGGACCCATCCAAGGTTTGCGCGGTGATGCAAGCGGAACCAGGCGTGATGGAGCAGTTCATTGCTGACAACACCGACATGATCGTCTCGTCCGGCCACGTGCTCGAGAGCACGGTGAGTGAGGTCTTCCTGTCTGCCTGATGGTCTGGCGTCCCGCAAAAGCCTGGACCAGTCAGCAATCCGTGGGTGGATACCGCCATTTCGCGCTGATCCAGCAGGGTGGACGTGGCGATCAGCGGTGGGTGGAGCTGGCCGCCTTGTTGGCTCCGTCCAAGCGGATGCGGGTGAGCTGGCTGGAGTTGAAGGACCGCAACCGCTGGAGTAGTGGTTGGCAGCAGATCGCCGAAGACGATGCGGATTCTGCAGATCAGTGACCCTCACCTTGTGGCTGAGGATGCCGCCCTGGTACGCGAGCGGCCGGCGCTCCGTTTGCTGGAGCGGGCCGTTGAGCAGGCCGTGGCGCTTCAACCCGATCTGCTTCTGATCACCGGTGATCTCTGTCAGGACGAGAGCTGGGGTGGCTATGTGCGTCTGCGCAGGCTGTTGGAACGCTGTGTCGGTTGTCCGGTGGGTTTGGTGCCGGGAAACCACGACCACCCCACCCTTCTGGATGCTGTGCTGGGGCGTCGATGCCGCACCGCACCGGCGGACTTGGTGGTGAACGGAGTCAGGGTGATCCTGCTCAACAGTCACCGCAGCGGTTGCTCTGCCGGCTGGCTTGGGAGCCATCAGCTGCTTTGGCTGCAGAGTCGTTTGGCCGATGCTGAGCGTTCAGCGATCCCCCTTCTGGTGGCGCTGCATCATCCACCGACGGCCATCGGCCATCCAGTGATGGACGGCATGAATCTGATGGACCAGGACGCATTACAGGCTTTGTTGGTGCCGCATGACGCCTTGGTGGGAGTGGTCTTTGGACACATCCATCAGCATTGGCAAGGCTGTTGGCCGTCGCGTCCAGAGGTTCCCCTTCTGGGTTGTCCCTCAACGCTGCGAAGCTTCCAATCCGTGCAGCCCTGCCCGCTGGATCGGGCTGATGATCCCGGTGCCCGGCTGCTGTTGATCAGCCCTACCGGCCGACTGGAGCATCAGGTGCTGCGTTGGAGGACTGCCTGATCTCAAGCCATGTCCTTCTGGGATTGGCGGAAGGCGTTCAGCTTGTCGATGTCCTTGTCCTGATCGATGGAGTAATCCGTCAGGATCAGAGCCTTGCCGATCGTCCCGAGGGCATATTCGATCCGATCGAGATCCCTGCGACCATCCGCATTGGCCCTGGCCGTTCGGATGACATCCGGCTTCAGCTGATCCGCGAGCTGCTCGATCGCATCGGCAATGCTTCCTGCTTGGCGAAGAAGGTCGGTCGCATCCATGACTTCAGCGCGGCGAAGGCTGCTCTGAACTCTGCCAGGTATCTCTAGAAGCCCCTGGGCATGGGGCGNTGACTCGACAGAGAAATGTTGGCCGAGGGTTGCTTTTGCTGCGGTTCGGGCNGGAGTTGTGACCCGGGTGCTGCCACGGCGTTGAACGCCACGGACCAGCGCTCACCGTCCCCACGGAAGGGCATCACCGAATGGGGNTGCCAGGCCGGGAACACATAGAACTCGCCGGGGACCGGCAGCACATANTGCGCCATACCGGTGCGGAAGGACTGCAGATGCCAGTCCTCGGGCCCGTGAAAGCAGAGCTGCCCGTCAAAGCTGTCGCCGGTGATCTGGGGTGGCACCTTGAGAAAGATCACGCCGGAGAAGCTGCCGCCGTGGGTGTGGGTTGGGTTGTAGTCGCCCGCGCGCTGGCAGTTGATCCACAGGTCGATCATTTGCAGTCGATAGCGCCCAGGCACCCAGGGACCACGGCCCTGGGGGGGCTGACGGTCCATCACATGCCGGATCCAGCGATCACAGGCGGGCAGAAGGTGTTCGCTGCTGAGTTGTTGAACCCCGGGCTGGTCGGGGAGCAGCTCCCGTTGCTGGCTCAGCTGTCCAGCCAATTTGGCCGACGCATCTGGGCTGCTGGCCGGGTTGGCCAGAACGGTTTCGCCGAGGGCGATGAGCTGCTTCAGCAGCGGTTCCGGGAGCTGACCCTTGAGGATGGAGCGAGGGAAGAGGTCGAGTACGTCCACCGGCGCGCCGAGATGCTGCATTGCATCGTGCCAGCGCCAGAGTGGGCTTGCTGTTCAGCTCACTCCCGATGCTGCGCTTTGGACCGCTGGCCGTTCTGGTGATGCTNTGTGGTTGCACGCCGGGTCCGCCAGCGGCGATCGCGTTGCCTNCACAGCTCAAACCACAGCTGGAATCAGAGCCGAAACCAGAATCGACACCATGGCTCAAAGCTGAGCTGCCACCGGGGCAGAGGGGGCCGACGACGGCTCTTCTTGCCGGTGGCGACCTGCGGCTCAGCACCCGTCGAACAGAGAGGCGTTTCCAGGACGGCAACCGTCGTTGGAAGGTGGAGCTGCACCGTGGCACAACCCTTCTTGCCAGCTGGNATGCCGCCAGCGGGATTGCTGAACGGCAGAGTGCTGATCGGCGATGGAGTCCTGGTAACGCTGCCCCGCTGCCAGCCGGTGACTATTCCCTGGGACGGCCCGAACCCTGGGGCGATGATCTCTGGTTTGATCTTCAGCCGCGCTTCGAAACCACCCGTAGCGCCCTCGGGATCCACCGCTGTTACCCCGGCACAGGTTGCATTTGCCTGCCGAGTCGGGAGGACATCGATGCCCTGGCAGCTTGGGTGAAGCAGGGTGATTTGCGCCGGCTGACGGTGGTGAACTGAGCCGCNGGAGTCCAGGCCAAGTCGTCTACAGCACTTACTGAACCAAGCTTCGTCTCTAGAAACGGGGCGATTCTGTCTTTTGAACGGATTCATGGACGTGAACATTTGGATGATCATCGGCTTTGTGCTGGCGGCCTATTCCGTTGTGGCCAACGACTCATTGCAGACGCTGGGCACCTANATTTCCTCCAACAAAAAGCGCACACCCAAAGTTGTGCAGATGATTTTCATCTGCACGGTCACGGTTGTTGTGCTGATGCTGGGTTGGTTCCTCAAGGATGGTGATCCGGCNTGGGGACGCNTGAGTGTTCCCGGCAAGGAATTCCCCCTNCCCGAACCGTTTACCTGGGTCTACGTCCTTCCGCCCATTGCCGTTCTGGCGCTGACCCAATGGGGCGCACCGGTCAGCACATCATTCCTGGTGCTGTCGTCCTTCAAACCAGGCAACATCGGCAAGTTGCTCAACAGTTCCCTCACCGGCTATGTCCTGGCGTTCTGNGTNGGCCTTGCGGTCTATGGACTGGGCATGTGGCTGCTGGAACGTTGGGTGTTCCGCCGCAGCCAGCAAGGCCAGGATTTCAACAAGGTCTGGTACGGCCTGCAGTGGCTGTCCACCGGCTTCCTCTGGAGCATGTGGCTGATTCAGGATCTGGCGAACATCTTTGTGTTCCTGCCTCGCCAGGTTGAGTTTTTCCCGATGTTGATCTGCACGGCTGTGCTCTGCATCGGTCTATGCGTTCTGGTCGCGACAGGCGGTGGACCGATTCAGGCGGTGCTTCGCTCGAAAACCAATACATCTGATCTGCGATCAGCCACGGTGATCGACTTTTTCTTCGGCTTGTGCCTTCTCTANAAAGCGTTCCTGTCCACCTTCCCCCTGAGCACAACCTGGGTGTTCCTTGGTTTGCTGGGTGGTCGCGAGATTGCTCTACGGATCAAAGAGCAGGAGTTCGAGTATGTGTTCACCAACCGTGAGAGCGGCAACCTGGGCAAGATCATCGGCAGTGATCTCTGGAAGGCCTTCATCGGCGTTGTGGTGAGCCTGGTGATCGCACTCAGCATTCAGCCTTTGGTGCAGCTCACGGGCGGGTAACAGGTCAGCTCCTGGCAAGTGAGAGTTGCTTTTTTATGACCATGCCATCGTCTGAAGCGGTCCTTCGGGACCGCTTTTTGTTGCGAGCGAACCAACGCAGGCGTTGGATCTGGTTAAGCTNGCGTTAACAGGTCAAGACTTGACCGGTGCAGTTCGCTTCGGCGAAATGGTGTTGATTACCTCGAGAGCCCGCTGACCAGTTCTAGTTCCCACCGCCGCGACGCCAGCGGCCGTTTTTTGTCCAACGGAGATCCGAAAGCTCGGCCCGTGCAGGTTTGGTTGAAGCCGGACATACTCGATCGGCTTGATGCCTATTGCGCCTTTTATGGGGTCGGCCGCGGACGGGCCATTGGGCACCTTCTCAAGGGAGCCTTGCCGGACCCCAGTTGGATCCCGGCTTCGGCGGGGTTTCTCGAGGATGCCATCGCCGGAGAGGGATTGGATCGGGCCGCTCTAGCGGACGAGCACGGCGGCTTCCTGGATGCATCGGATCAGGATCCGGAGCTGAAGGNGCTGATGGACGCCCCTCGTCCTGTTCCCCTNTTCCGTTCCGGGGAANNGGTGTGCAACAACAGTGGTGGTCGGATGGGTGTGATCGCCGAAGAACCCCGGCTGTGGGTTGAACCGNTCCGTCTTGCCACCGGTGCGCTTCGCGAGGGCCATTGGACCTATGCGGTGGCGTGGGATGGTCAGATGGGCTTGACCATTCGCTACGCCGAAGACCTGCTCCGACCGGTGCAGCTGCAGCACATGGCCGGTTGATCCATAACCCCCTGTGGCCGTTGTGTTCGGTTCTGGCTAGGTGATGGATGAGACATCCCTGCCATGCGACAGATCGGATGGCTGTTTCTGTTGTTTGTGCCGATGGCGGCATCTGCCGTTCCAGCCCCTCAGCTGAATCAGCACCAGACCATTCTTGATGCTCACCGCGTCCTTCTTGCGNNGGGTTGGCAGCCGGCTCCGGAGGCCCTTCCTTCCCCGGGAGAACGGCATTGGTCAGGGGTCTCCCTGAACAGCCTTTCAACCTGCTCCGGCACAGGAGCAGGATTCTGCCGCTTCGATTACAAGCGCAACCGTGAACGGCTGTCGGTGGTCACCGTTCCCTCCAAACCGGGCAAGGCGTCGGTCGGCCGCGTAGCCCGGTGGTGGTGATCAAGGATTGAGCCTCTGCTCTGCCCATCCGTCCGATGCGCACCAGAGCAGGCGTTGATGGGGGTGTTGGTTGAGATCCAGCAGCTCAACGCGGCTGATCGTGAGTTGGAGCACCAGAAAGTGATCAGGCATCGCGGCCGCATCTGACAGCTCAAGCGGGAATGCGGCCTCCGGTTGTAAGGCCCGTCCCGGATGGGGCCATCCCCATAGGGCCCGCCCTTTGGGAGACAAGGCTTTCCAGCGTGGTTCCGCTTCTTCGACAGACAAGGACGTCATCTGTCCGCGCAGTCGGTANTGGTGCCTGGCTTTNGAAAGCAACCAGCAAAGCTCAACCTGCGGTTGATGGATCAGTTCATCGGATTTGGCACTGCGGCCATCGGTGAACAACTCAAGCTGATCAGCGGCAGCCCAGCCTCGGAACACCAGTGTGCGCACTCTTGGTGTGCCGTCCGCAGCGACGGAAGCCAACTGCAGCCAACGGGCCGCGGGTTGGCGACCTTCCCGTTCGCGCGCTCCACGAAGCCGCGCGCGCCAGGGAGGAAGNGGCATGGCTGTGAATGACGTCATGGTCTGAAATAGCTCCCTGCAGCAGAAAATTTCTGCTGTCAGCCTGGACAACCACGTTGATCCAGCGCATGGGCNTTGAACTGAAAGACCGGGTGCTCAATGCCCTACGTGCCTGCCGGAGCTCCGAGGAGCTCGTGGCGTTGGACGAGCAGTTGGCAATTGACCATCGCGAATGTCCTCTTCATCGGCTGATCTGCGACGGCNTGCGTGAGCGCACTGTTGCTCCTGTGGAGGCCGCCAATTGGCTCATGGCCTTAATGGAGCATCGCGAACAGCAGCTCACGGCCTGTCTGAATCTCTCCTGTCAGGTCTGAGCAGGGGTTACANCCCGAACAGTCTGGCCTGCTCCACAGCGGCGCGAATCACGATGGCGTGGCGTTTCACCAGTGGAATCAGATCGTCGTAACCACCGCCGATCACAGTGGCGATCGGAATGTTGCGTCGCAGGGCAGCATCCAGGACCAAACGATCGCGCATCAGCAATCCGAGATCACTGAGAGCCAGCCGACCGAGCCGGTCGTTGCGATGGGGATCCACCCCAGCGTTGAACAGAACAAGATCCGGCTGGCGATCATCGAGCACGTCCGGCAGACGGTCACCGATGGCCTCGAGATAGGCGTCATCCCCGGTGCCATCCGNCAGGGCGATGTCGATGTCGCTGGCGACCTTGCGCAGCGGAAAGTTNCTGGCGGCATGCACAGAAAGGGTGGTGACTCGGGGCTCTTCGGCGAAGCAAGCAGCTGTGCCGTCTCCCTGATGNACATCCAGATCCACCACCAGCACGCGCTTGGCTTCGCCGTTGTCCAGCACCACCTGCGCTGCTGTGGCGATGTCATTGAAAATGCAGAAGCCGCTGCCGAAATCAGGGTGGGCGTGATGGGTGCCTCCTGCCAGATGGCTGGCAATGCCATGGCGAAGAGCCAGTCGCGCCGTGAGGAGGGTTCCGCCCACCGAGAGCCAGGTTCGCTGCACCAGTGGCCGGGTGGCAGGAAGCCCGATTCGGCGCTGTTCCGAGCGGCTGAGCTGATCACGGCTGAAACAGCGGTGGTAACGCCGGCTGTGGATCCGTTCCAGATCACGTCTGGAAATACTCAACGGTCGCTGAATCTGGCTGGNTTGAATCAGTTGCTCATCCACCACCAGGTTGCGCAACAACCTGAATTTCCCCATCGGAAAGCGATGGGTGGAGGGCAGAGGAGCCGAGTAGAGATCGTGATAGACGACGGGAAGAGACAAGTGTCCACCCTTGGGAGAGAGCCGGGCGTCGGCTCCAGGGATGCCTCAGCCAGTGTGATGGCGAAGCCGATTCACCGCTCAGGCAAGTTGCCGTTCCATCAGCCAGTTGTTGAAACCGCTGCGTTCCAGTTCAACGATGCAGTCCTGAATTTTGCGCAGATGACTCTGTTTGATCCGGGTGAGCTGTTGGCCTTCTGTTGTGGACAACCCTGCTGACAGTCGTTCTTGATTCAGTCGTTCCAGTTCCTTGTCGAGGTGCTCCATCAATCTGATCAGCGAATAACCGTGCTTGATCTGATGCTGCGTGAGCGAGGTGATGAACCGACGCATTCCANCCTCTTAAGGATCTTTTAACTCTTGCACGCGGCGTCGGGCGGGGCCCATGGGCGTCGCCGTTCTTGAACAAAAAAGCCCCGGGAGCTCCGGGGCTTGGCCTCCGTGTGTGAGGGGTGTCTCAAGCCCCTAAGGCCACTCTCCTCTTGATGGCATGCCTGGAGATGACTCAATCAGACGATCTTGTGACCTTGTACGACTGGACTCAGGGTTTCAGATCGGGCAGCTCAATCTGCAGCCGTGGCCAAGTCAGCGTGGTCCCGGTGATGGAGCTGCGGGTCAGCAGGCCGTAGACGACGTCGTCCCCGAGGTTGATCCGCATGTTGCACTGTTTNATTGACACACCGTCACGGGTCGTCGTGCTCCAGCGTCCCAGCCGACGTGCATGCAGCTGTCGACCATCTTCAAGCTGGATCTCGAGGGCGTCNTCTTGCCACAGAACGGAACAGGTCTGCTGNTCCGAACCGATCACGCATCGCATCGAGGTGTCGGCGNTTGCTNCGAACGGCCAAGCAAGGGCAAGANTCCAGGACGCTGAGAGGCCAATCAGCGCTTTGNTCGTGNGGGACAGCATCAGTCTGGGATCAGNTAATCCACATTGGTTTCGGTGGACACGCAGCGTGCCCAGGCTGTCTGAGGCAACCCTGTGCGGTCGCGGTCGGCAATTTTGTACACAAGCTTGAACTGGCAAAANCCCTTGCTGTCCCGCAGGGGAGGAACATGCACCCGCACTTCGGGCAGGTCAAGTTGTGTGGCCTCGGATCNGCTTGGTGCGGAATAGAACACAGTCCCTGGTTGCACCGTGAAAATGGCAGCCATGGCCTTTGGGGCCATCGCTGCCAGCNTGAGCACCAAAGTCAGAATTGGACGCATGCCGAGCGGAGCAACCGGGGAAAATTAAGGTCAGGTTGTGGTGCCGTCAAGCGATCATGTCGCGGCCTGCTGGCTCGACCCGGGCACTGTCCACACCGGATCTGGCGGACAAAAAAGCCCCATGAGAAACACGGGGCCGGGTGATGGGGACACTCTTATTTTGCACCTGCTGTGCAACNCCAAGTCTGGTGAAGACCAAGGATGCGACACCAGATCTGGCTGAAAACGACGCTGGGTGGACGAGCAGGGCGACAGGGCGCTGGTATTGGCACATCAAACGGCCAGTTGCATTGTCAAGACTGGTAAAATGGCNTATCTAAAACCTGAGCATGTGTACTTGGAGATCTGCTGGTTCTAAAGCTGCCAAAAAGCAGAACAAAGCAGAGCGCAACTATCAGTACACATGGGATCTAGATGATGGTCAGCCGGGTTTCGTTCGGCATACCAAGCGAGACCGTCTCAAGCTTTACTTTGATTCAGATGGCGATGGCTTGTTCACCAAAAACGATGTTCTGATCAGTCGCGCCAAGATCAAACGTTCATTCAGAGGCCTAGGTCGCGGTCAATTGCTTCAGAACGACGATGTTGGGACCATTACAGCGTTCAANACNGTTGATCCAAATGGTCCAGCCGCCCACGCCGAATTGTCGTCTGANGCAGGNTTGATCTTTACCAATCCCGANGGTTTTGATGTTGCTGTGTTCTCNNAAGTTGTNCTCCCCTACCTTTCCTGAAGACGTCAGAAACGTTGCCAANTGCCCTGGTTGTGGCAAGTGATGCACTTTTCACCCATTAACAGAACGACGATGTTGATAGTGCATGGTTGAAGAGGATGACTGAATTCAACAAGCGGTCCCAAGCACCTGCCATTGTCACGATGGAGGATGGCCGATTTCTCGTTTGTATTTCTTCAGGAACCTGTTCTGAATTCGACGACCTTTGGGAAGCTGAAGAACATCTGCGCAACCTTGAGCGTGCCGGCCTGCCCAACAAGCGATGGACCGAAAGTCCATCGCTNGTNNNNCAGGCCNCACAGCAACGACCGCACCCCGAATGNATGTGATTGGTCGGGNTAGGTCCAAGAGCGTTGGGATGTTTANAGCGTTGGGTAAGCGTTGGCCACTCCCCAAACCACCAGAGCGGTGACGGAAGCGAAAACCAAGGCTGTCCAGGCAGCAAGACTTGAGCTGTTGCTGTTGGACAGTGGTAGCTGGAGTCGACGAGCCATCGTTGTTGCTGAATGCATCNCCTTCATGGCTCAGGCTGCCACCTGATTTCCACTGTTATCTGCATGTGCTGACAGCACAGACGTCTTGATCCCACTTAGGGAATCTGGCTTCGGTCAAGGCCTTCCAGCGAAAGACTTGGGCATCTGGGATGGGTTCAGGCTCTTGCGCACCGTGTTTTCCGCGTCTCAACTCTGTTCACGTCGCCATCGTTCGGCTCGTCGCCAATGACGTTGCAATGATATTTGAGCATTTGATCCACCGGTCATTGAATTCTTTCCTAGGAATGCAATGACGAATCATTGATGCCCTGAAGCCTCTAATGTAACAATTGTATCGTTTTGGAGCAGTGAGTCGTGCGTCCATATGTGTCAAAATCACCACCATCTTTTGGGCCCAATGCCCTCATGTATATAATTTAATTTTGGAAACATGCCTTCACAACAGTATGTTGAGGGAATGCAGGAAATGCGTTCGCATTTTGGCAGTGCAGCCGATCAATGGATCAAGGCCATACACGATATTTATCCTGAATTTGCCAAAATCAATGTTGAATTTCCCTTTGGTGAATTGTATCGGAGGGATATCGTCGATGATAAAACCCGAGAGTTGTGCACGGTAGCGGCCTTGACCGTCCAGGGATTTGCACTCCCCGAGCTTAAAGTTCATGTGAAGGGTGCCTTGAATACGGGAAGTCGCAGAGAAGAGATTCTTGAAATCATCACACAGATGATCGCCTATTGTGGTTTTCCAGGTGCAACCAATGCTTTACTTGCTGCCAAAGAAGTCTTCGATGAAATTGATAACGCTTCTGATGTCGCGCCAAAAAGTTGAGTGTGTATGAGTACGGAGTGATAACGTCAATGGTCGTCTCATCAATATATTTCTTTCAGAATATGCCGAAGCAATGTCTTCACGTTAGTCAAATACTTGTATGAGTCAGCTGTTGCTTTAAGTTAGTCTAATGATACAAGGTTGTTCTATTGTTGTATTGTATGGCAGCCCAAGATTTAGCATTTTTGAGCAAATAGCATCAGTATTGGTTTGTATTGTGCTGGTTTGGTGGGATGCTGTCTTGATGTCAATGGTTCTGCAGTTGTGGTACTGATTGAGCTGAAGTCATTGGAACTGGATTAATCGTGCTTAGGTTTCTTGAATATTGGATAATCTAGTGTCAAGTCCAATATCAATATTCCATGATGAACGTGCCAAATTTTGAGTGAATTGCGCAAATTAGTATCGAATAAAACATCAACGCATNGCCAGAGGCTTTATCTTTGAACAAAACGAATTGCCATGAACGATTCTTCTGANGCTTACAGACGAGCTCTCGATTTGTTCACTGAATCTGTNGTCAAGCCAGACTATGCTCTGCGACAGAATGCGAGTTACGCAGGTTGCTATGCTGAATTAATGGAGATTCGTCAACACTGTTTAACTTATTTAAGCAGTCTCAAGGAAATTCATGATATTGACTCGCCCGACGAGAGTGACGCCATTGAAGCCGAAAAGATTAGGCTGGAGAAAGCCGCATCAAAAAATTTATCATTTGCCCATGGTGAGCTGATCTGATTTATTTGTTGATTGCATCTTCTGTCATAGACTTAACGATTAAGGTCATAAATGCAGACCCTACGATAACAGTAAAAATCGCAGGCATCATCTCGGTCATGACCTCAGTCATATTTGAGATTTCATTACAGGATGCCATCGACAGAATATCTGTCACGATCGCTATTCTTGTATGGGTTGGTCTGATGTTGGCATTGTTTTGAAGAGTCAACAGGCACGCCAAGGCTTCATTATGGATGACGTCATCCAAGTGAGGTCAATGCTTCACCCTTGGACACCGCTATGTGGTGTTTTAGATTTAAAGATACTTTCTCTCCTTTATAGAGCGTAGAGTTTGTACATTGATGCAAGGACGACCTGAATGGTTTGAATGTAAAAATCCATTGCATCACGCTGGGGCGATTCTGGAGAAACTCAAACTTTTCTTGTAAAAAGAACTTTGCTAAAGCAAAAGTCTACAAGGGTCTCGGCCAAGACTCTTGCTACCGAATGCAGAGAGCGTTGTCGAGAGTACAACTTCGTTCTGTGGTTTTTTGATGACTTGGCTAACGTTGGTAGACGTTTGAATTTGATGTAACAGGTGCATGATTGCCTGGGGAAACCTCAGAGCAACCATTGCAAATCCTTGGCGTGCACGTTGATGTGGGCCTATGGACCAACACTTTATTGGTGCACTCTTCAAGGTTCGGCATCGGCTTCTGAGCATGTTGTCTATTGCTAATGGTGCACCCAATGGAGATCATGGGCTTGGTGGTGTTCAGAGGCTCTTTGATGCAGCGCTGCTTCTTGGCTCTCTAGCTGCCGCCTGCTGATCGGTTGTTGAATCGGCCCATGCTTCATCACATCCCTGGCGCTGGACTGCTTTAGTTTCGGCAATTGCAGCAAAGGTGTTGTGATCAAGTTGTCCCTTGTCGTGCTGAGCAGTGGATTGGCGTTTTTGGCTGCGACGGCCAATGCCTCACAATGCACCACGGTGGTGAGTGCTGAGGATCCGAGTCGTCGTAACCCCGAGATTGTTTGCAAACGCGTTGCGCGCAACAGCAACAACGGGAATGTGGGAATCTGGAGATGCTGCCTGCCCTCATGAGGTCTGTGCTGGCGAGGCTTGATGGCATGCGTATTTCCATGTGTTGAATGGTTATTGCAGGCACAACGCTCGTTCCCTTGCGATGGAAGCGTGACAGGGTCCTCAACACAGCCAAGTCAATGATCAAGCTGGATGGGCGGGTGGTCGAGACCCCGATGGGGTCAACGATTGACTCGATTCGAGATGGTGGTTACTGGGTTTGCGACCGCGACCACAATTGCCGTGAGGTCCGTGGGCTGTGGGAAGCGGAGGAATACCTGCGTGAACGCGAACGTGGTTTTGATTATCCCTATGCCACAAATATCAGGACTGTACAATAATCTTTGCCGACAAATTGATGCAAACGATTGTCGATTGATGCTTATCATTTAAGGCAAAGCCTCGCAGGCGCGCTCGAGCCTCGGTACACAGCTTAATGACTTTCTTGTCGTAATAATATTATTTAATGCGAAACATATTTCGGCCTTCCTTTGNCGATGAGTCCATGTATTCTTCTGTTTCGCTAAAGTCTAAAGATGCCTCAGATCTCAATTGGAAATGCGGATCAGGAGCAACTTGTGGCTCGCTCCGTTCTGGTCCTCATGGCCACAGTGGTGTTGATCCTTGTCTTTTCCATTGTGGGCGTGTTCCTGGAAGCAGAGCTGAAGCACCCNCAGGCATTGCGTCCCCAGCACGCTGGTGTCGCAAGTGAGCTGGTTGCCAATCAGACNCGTTCCGTCTGGTCTGATNATCGCAACAGCCTGTCGGGATTGCTTTTGTTTCGGCAATGGCCGAAGTCCTCATGAGTTCTTGGGTTCTGGTTGTACCTGTCCAGCGTGAGCAACATGATGAACGGGCCATGCCGCGATAGTTGGCGGCCCTTTCCTGCGGAGCCTGTTGATTGGCCCATGTTGGAAGATCCCCCAGTTGGGGGAGGCGTGATTCTGTCGNCGTGTCCAAAATNANCACAGTCGTCAATATTTTGATGAAGGATGGCCTGANCCAAGCTGGANACGTGGCCTGTGATGTGTTGGTTGGTTGTTGCTTGGCTGCNGCGACACNCCTCGTGGTTGACCTGGTGATGCCAAAGCCTGCTGCNGATAGCTCTGCCCTTTGTCATTCGGTCAGNTTGCTAAGGGTGTGAGNAACCGTTTGAACACCAGNCATGGCNNTGCAATTGCTACTCGCGCTGGTTTTACCNATGGCTTTGCTGGTAGGNCTCACTGTTCTGATTGCCTCGGGACGGCTGTCCCTCAATCAGACAGCGGTCTGGTTCCTTGCCAGGCAGAACAGAATTTGGATGAGTGGAGTTGTGGTGNTGACCGCTGCNNCGGCGATCTATGCCTCTCGCGGCTAGGAGGGGCCGTGACGTNCTGATTGAGCTTGTCTTCANCNCGTTATGCACCTTCAGATTGTGAANAGTGAGGCCATTTGACTTTTAGTGGTATTACTTCNGATCTTGTTCATTGCTCCTNTAGGATCAATCTTGTCTGGATCTGANCTTTCATGCGGTTCAAGCCGATTGTGAGTTGTNTATTGGCTGTCGTTGTNATNGCGCTGGCTGCTTGTGATCAGATGGGTGACGATGAATATAAATTGTTGAAGTGTGAGCTGTGGTTTGCCAATGGTAAGGATCCATTCGATACGCCTTCGTACGAATTGATTGGTGAGAAGCNTCCCTGGCAACTGCAGCGTCAACTCGGTTTTGGTCGCGGATACAAGCGAGGTTTNAGNACTGCTCCTGACCAACATCCGATTTACNTCAAGGTGGACAAGCTTTGCACTGAACGACTCGGTCTCGCCGATTGAAACAANGTNNATTTTTGANCANGTNCANTAACNNCNCAATTCTATTTTTTGNCGTANAGGAGANGGNCTGAAGGTATGTGTTGTTTTGTTTNGGCCTGATAAGNCTTGCTAAAGGGGTCTCTCTTGCGCCNGGTGTGTCTATGAANTTNTTNTTTTCTGGGAAGACTTACTTGGTAAATCGCGTCTTCTTCNGGCTTCCATTGCACGACATGACGTCGATCGATTTTGTTGTTTTCCAGGCAATGCCAGATACTGGTTCCTTGTAATGTGGCCTTGGACCAGTGATCTCCTTGGCTTTTCATTTGTTTCCTGTTTTCATCTTTCCAGTCGCTCCATTGGATGTTTGTGTAAGTGGAGATGTGATCGTTTAAGATGACGACTGTGAAATTCACGTGTAAGCAGGATTTGCTGTGAGATGGATCATAGCCCTTCTCTACCCTTTCCTTGCCAGGTTGTTGTTCCATGTTTCAGGTGACCTTCCGCCATGTTGGTCGCATCTCCCGTTTGAATTGATCTCGTTGGCGTCATGGTGAACAATGTAATTGCGCGATAGGCTTCTGCATCAGACCTTTGCCAAGTCTTTGATTGTCATGACTGATCTGCTTAGTATCACTCAGTATTTTGCATTATTTTGACGCGGTTGCTGATGAGTGAGTGACTGTTCCTCGTGGACCGATTGTTGTGCTGATCATATCAATGTGGACGATCTCTTCCTTCATCACCCAGATGCCTACAGTTCAATGATGACAACACTTCTCCCTCTGTCCGCTCTGTTGCTGGTCCAGGTCGCTTCAGCAGGCGCAGCAGAATTTGACCAGTGCGTTTTGATCGACAAGGTGCTCAACCGCCTTGGCTCCGCCATGGCCATCAACCGAATGATCATTGCTGAAGGCCAGGACCCCATCCGTGTCGATCAGGCCAGCCAAGAGCTTGACGAATTGAACAGGCGTTACCGCTCAACCAAAAGGCAGGGTGAGAAATTGCGTTGTGATGGTTCGAGTCGCGACTGAAGGCCAGCTTAAAAGCGCTTCTGGCCAGTTGAATCTCACTTTTGAGATGGGCTCTTGAGTGGGGTTGAAGCTGTACAGCCACGGAGTGGATGTTGGCAGGAGGTGAGTGGGCGAATCGAATTTGAGGCGTTTCTCCCCACCTCCGTTTCTCGGATGTGCCCTGAAGCCAAAACGACGATGCTGTGTTCAGGAGAGTAGAACCCTCATGATTCACATCACACGGTTCAAACTCATCAACGCAATCGTGATGAAACTTCTCTCACAACTCAGCGCAATGCCCCACTCCATTAAATAGTCTACATCCGAGGCATTTGAACAAAAGATTGGCTCCGCCCTCGTTTCAATCGTTCACTTGTCCTGTCCAATGGTCCCGCGGTATGTCACTTAGACGGTTATCACCACTATTGGTTTGAGTGAGTACGTGCGAAGATCGGTTTAAGCGTAAGAAATCGTTGGTTTCGTCGCAGGATTCAGGCACAAACGTCGCAGGATTCACGCATAAACAAGGAGAACGCATTGAGTCGAAGCATCATTCATCCACAGCTCATGGGCCGTGGCCGTCCAATTCGAGCAGACATCGCAAAAAGTCCATTCTTAACTTCTGGCTTGGAGTCTGCCCAGCGGAAACGTTAT
>NHIA01000027.1 GCA_002170825.1 Cyanobacteria bacterium TMED177 | reverse complement strand
GACAGGATCTAGAGCGATGGTTTCAATCTCGTTTTGTCCACCAGGTATTGGCCCATAAGCCATCAATGCATAGGGATTGCTATTGGAACCATCCATCCCATCAGGAACACCTGGATTGTCTGTTGCATCAAACCCATCTGGGATCCCTGTATCGAAATCACCAACAGAAACGGTATTATCTGAATTACTGGAGCTTTCAAGATCCAGATTGACATCATCTTCAGAAATCAGTGCATCAGATGAAAGTGTGATGTAGGCAGGAAGTGGTTCGCCTGCTTTGCCTGTCATCGTATCTCCCGCCTGTAGTAGCCCATCGGTTACAAGCACGATCTGACCCGTAAAAAGATTAATGGCAGTGGCCGGACTTTTTGTCGTATTGATTGTATTGACTTCATCCCGGCTTAATTGCCAGGCACCACCTTCACTGGCGAATCCTTCCCAGGTAAACGTGTCACTTGTGTTAAATAAGCTCCTAGACATTTCAAGTTCGATTCTGAGATCAGAACTTGGCATGAGTCCATTGGGAAGCGTAAAGGTGGCTTCGGCGCTTGAACCGGTCGCTAATGGTCCTGAACGTTCAAACTCAAGATCACCAAGATAGATATCCAGCAGTTGGTCATGACGAAGCAGACGTACACGTGCCAGGCCAATTTCAGAACTCAGCAGAGGCCTTTCGTCGTTTGGTACCTTGAGATCGGCTTCTACAGTGACGTTCTGTCCGTCAACCTGAAGGTTGTTGATGCTGAGTACGGGCTGTACGTCGTCATTACTTAATGTGATCTCAACAACGTCTTTGCTTGGTTTGATGGTCTCATCGGTTTCAAGGGTTAAGTGGAATGGTTCATCATTTCGTTCAGAACGCGAATCTTCATCAGGATAAGGATAGTTTTCAGCAAAGATTGTTTCGCCACCTTCTGGTTTAAGGCTTGCCAGCGTTGAATTCGCCTGATATGTTCCATCCTTGTATGTTATCCGCATGTAATCATTTGTTGANGATGCGGAGATCGTGAAGTTCAGACTTGAGTATTCAGCGGTGTTCTTCAGTGCATTAACAAGGCTGGCTAGATTTGTTGTGTCTGATGTCGTCGCGACCACCTTCGTTGGGCCATCACTCAGAGTGTAAGTTGTAGATGCTTGGGGTATAACCGAGAGAGTCTGAATTCCATTGCTAACAATTGTTTGATCACCACGGAGTGGAATGGTGACTGTGCTCCACAGTTCTCCTGCGTTCCACTTAGATCCATCGATTGGTTGACCAATATCCAGGCCTGGCATATTGCCATCCAAATCTCCCTTAGGTGTGATAGTTGCTGACAACTCAGCTTCTACCTCGAATTCTTTTCTCTGCGCATCTGTACTCTCTGTCGGGAAGTTGAGCTCGACGACAGTTTTGTCGACCCCAAATGGGATGACTAATTGATGATCTTCGCCTACACCTGTGGTGTGATCGAGATGCTCTATGACGGCTTCGGTCGGAGAGCTTTCGACAAACAGTAAGCGGCTAAGACCTGCATTTACCGTTCCATAATAGGCATAATTAATCTCATAAGATTGATAAGTCCCTTGTTCAGGTGTGTATGTTAATTGGGCNTCACTTTCGCTAAGTAGTATGCCGATTGAGTTGGTATTTTCTTGAGCATCATATTCGGTGAGGAAGGCTGCATATCCATCGTAGAGAGTTTCTGTTGATGTTGAATCATCACTCTCTTCATTGGTGGCCCACCTCAGCCATAGGGATATGCTTCCGTCGGGATTGAGGAATGTGGCTGATTCATTTTCATTGCTGTTATCGCTAGGAACGTCACTACTTATTTCAGCATTACCTTTGGTGACATAGAGGTTCTCCAAGGCATTTTCAAGTTCTTCTACTTGATACTCATTTAGCCTGTCTTTATTAAAGCGGATGAAAGTTATATGCTTGCCATCATTTTCTTGGTGATCATTATGATCCCATCGGCCATCTTCAAAGACCATTGGATCGACCCACTCTCCATACGCTGGACCGAACAGATTGTTGATTCCTGTTTTCAGAACATCTCTCAAGCCTTGCAATTGATCGTTGACTGAATCCTCAGATCCAACCTCAAAGGTTTCTCCCAATACGTGGATAAAACTTCCATTCAGTGGTGTATATAACCCATCTGATTTACTTTCGTCGTTGATGGTTATGTACATTTTATCATCATCTGCTGAGCCTCCCTCAGGGCTGCCTCCTGAGCTGAACACATTCGACTCAATCTCAAACACAGCCTCATCTGGATCGTTGCCATTGGCTTGAGCCAATTCAGAACCAATTTCCTCGAGAGTTTTGCCATTGATTTTGGTGATACCAGATGCCTTGACTTCAATTACACGGTTGGCTTCCGACATGTTGATGCCAAAGGCACCTGGGCTAGCGACAACAACATCAGAATCATTGTGGAAATTGATCTCAATCGTTCTTGGATTTGGTGTTGGGAAGACATCCGTTGTGTCAATATTGGAATTCGGATTAATTGATGGCAATGTCAGTATGAGTTCATCAAGATTACTTGCGTCGAGTACATCTTTATCGCCTGTCTTGTCAAGCCTGGTAATGCTATCTATTCTGTAGCCAACAGGCAGATTCCTTGACGTCGGAATAATGAGATTTCGATCTGTTCTGAATATAAATGGATTTTGTTGTTTATTACTGTCAATAATTTGATCATTGCTGCTCGATTGGAGGAAATGGTCGTTAAGTGCAATGGTATTGGTAGTTTCGAATCCGAATCTTGCTTGGACAACTTTGGCCGAATCATTATCAGGATCTTGTCTTAAAGTCAATTTCTTATCTGCCAATTCGTCGGATTCGGTATTGATAATTTGTAGGCTGTTGACAAAGCCAGCTGCCTGATAGCCTTTCAGCGTGTACTTAATTTGATCGTCTGATTGTATTTCCGCAGTTATTTCTAAATCATCCTTCGTCAATTTATTTTCAAACATAACATCCCAACCTGGGAGATCTTCAGCGGTCACTGTTTCTCCGCTGGTCACGGAGAATCTACGTCCACTTACTCCATCGACGAGTTGTGCCTCTTGAGGCAGCCACAGTTCCCATGTATCGGTTGGTTCATTACTAATGAAGTCATTATGCAGAGTAGATGGAATTAGATCGCCTCCATCTCTGAACCGAAGCTCGAGTGGCTGTATCAGCTCGATCTCCGGAACATTCATATCATCAAAGTATTGCGTCCACTTCAAGGACATCGGTGCACGCCCAGTGGCTTCACGTGTCGGCATGAAGGCCAATTCAGAGAGTTCTTGTGGGGATAACTGGACGACGCGTAAATCGTTGTTTAAGACCTCAATGGGCTTTTCATTACCGGCCTTCAGAGTTGCTGTATATTCTTGTGGCGCGTTGTTTTTATAAATCAGCTTTATCTGGCCATTCGATGCATCGCTTTGGATTGTAAACAACATCGAATTGTAATTGTCGGCTTGTTTAAGTGCCTCGACCAATTCGTTTGTATTTGCCTCATTCGATGTGGATGCCTTAATGCTGTTAACTCCGTCTGTTAGAANATATTCCGTAGATGCTTNGGGTGTTAAGGGTAAATACTGTACTTTTGAAGCTCTGAATTCCTGATTGAGATTAGATGCCGTGGTTTCTTTGCCCAATGTAAAAATACCAAAGTCTAACAGCCAATTTGGTACAGAAAGTTCAACGAGTCGTTTCGTGCCGTTAAGAGCAATCTCTCTCGATTCGATCTCTAGGATCCGGTCTCTCAGGAATAGAGGGATGAAGTGACTTCCCGTGTGCTGCAGGTTGTCCCCTTCTGTGAGGCTGATACTCTCTATTTGTAGACGCTTTGGACGAAGGTCTGAGGCAGGAGGCTCCGGAATCTGGAGATCAAATGTGGTTGAATCTGATTGCTGTCCTCCGGCATCAATCGCCTGGATTTGCAATGATAGCGTTCCAGTCGTTAACTGTTCGTAGTTCACACCTTTTTCACCCAATTGTTGCTTGGATAGATCAAGTTTTCCATCTTCTTCAGATGAGAGGATTTCATTCACTGAGAACCACGCCGATTCCGTTGTGGGACTACTCCAGCTTGCGCCTCCTACCAGTGTTCCTGTTAGGTCTGAGCCGGTCGTCCCATCCGCATCAACCTGATTTCCATTGCCTTCGTTAAATCGATGGAGAGCAACCAGACCAGATTCATTGCCATTGGATGGAATTGTTTGCCGGTTGATAATTTCAGTTTCAGATAGCGAGCGATTCCAAATCAGAGTGCTTTCAATTGTGCCATCGAAATATTGATCGTTTTGATCGACACCAATTCTAATATCGGTGGCTGNTGCTGTCTCCGTATCAGATGTAGTGAGTTCATGTTTGTCAGTTGCCTTGTTAGCACCATCGATGTAAATGATTCTTTCACCTGTAGCAGCATCATATGTGACGGCAACGTGATGCCAATTCCCATCGGCGAGATTGAGATCATCGGAATATGCTGACAAGTCTTTGTCATTTAAGGTATGGCTTATTCCGTTATCACCATTGATCAGCAGGGAGTTGTTCTCCGTAAGGCTTCCTAAGGTCTTCCAGCTAATGATTCCACGTGTATCTGTTTGGTCAGGTCGGATCCAGGCTTCAACAGTGAACGACGATGCACCTGTTGGCACATCACTATTGTCTTCGATGGTTATATGATCATCTTTTCCATCAAATTGGATGGCGCTTTCGGTATGAAGCCAACGCCAGTTGTGATCCGCTTTGAGTGTTAAGTCGCTTTCAATATCCTTACCTGGTTCAACCGACACCGATAACTTGAAGGTCTCAAAATCATCTTCTACTTTAATATCTTTAATATCAGGCGCAATGGGCTTATTATTGCTATGGAGTGCATGATTTGGGATTAGGCTCCCGTAGACTTCTTGTTTTCCTTGTGCACCCCATTCGGCGATGAGATCTGCTCTATCGTCGCCAATATCGGTAACAGTAAGAGTGTATTTTAAGTTTTGGTCTCCTGTAACTGATAACAGATCTATAGATGTTTGTAGCTGCCCCCGATCATTGTTTAACTTATGATATGGATCTTCTGGAGTGTCGAATTGGAAGCGCATTGCACCACTTCTTAGGTCTTCTAGTGTGAAACTCAGGCTCGAATATTGATCTGTATTAAATGAAAGCCTGAGATCTTCCATTTTATTTTGGATGCTTTCTATTTGATCATTGCTTAAATCCGCTTTGTCGATGATAATGTAGGTAATATTTTCGTCTTCTACTACTTTGTGCTCGTCATGCTTCCACTTGCTTTCCTCGACAATAATTGGATCTAATTTTTCGCCATATGGTTGCCCTTCATTGTCTTTGCCGAAGAGAGAGTTAAGCCCTGCTATCAGAACCTCTCTTAGCCCCTTTAGCTGATCAATGCTTTCATTTGTTGATCCAACCTCAAAAACTTCTCCTAGTACGTGAATAAAGGTGCCATTTTCTGGTGTGTATACTTGATTGTCGACATCCTCATTGGTAATTGTGAAATATAGCTTCTCATCGCTCGCCTCCTTGCCGTCGGGTGTTTTTTGAGGAACCCCAGGATTAAACAGCTTAACTTGAATAGCTGAATGAATGATCTTTGCCTCCCCAACCTTTTCTCTGATATCTTCTCCATTGAGAATAAGCCTAATATCTTCCATAAGCCGCGGTGTTTTTTCTGTATCAAGTTTATACTTTTGCCTTAGGTTTAAGTTTCTGTTGAGGTCAATATGATCGCCAGTCTCAAAACTAATCACCTCTTCTTCAACGCTTGCGGCATTTATTTGGCTAAGAGACCAGTGGGCACGACCCTCCTCGCTCATGAATGATCGATCAACAACTCTAAGCGATACGTTGTTTGCAGCAGTTTTTGTTGATGTAGTTGGTACAACAGCCAAGAAATCATTTTGGATAATCTCTTCATTTGCCTCTATATTGTCATCAATATCCACGATTACTTTTGAACCAGCTGGGATTTTCAGCTCTAGTTCATCCTCATTTTGGTCAACTGGTTTCAGTGTTATCTGCTTCGTACCTAAACCACCATCTTGAATATTGGTGATTTTGCCTGCTGTGGGCGTTGTCTGGCTGCCATCTGTCCAACGTCCCATGCTCTGACCAACAAATGGCTGGCCGTTACCTTCATCAGAGAGTTGCTGTACAAACAACCTCTGGCTGTTTGTGTCGTATCGGATCACATCAGCGAACCCATCATTATCGAGGTCAACTTTGACTGAATGCTTGCTTACATCCAACCTTGTGAGTAAATCCCCCTGCTTCACGTTATCTCCGACACCCTTCGCCATTATGAGATGGGCAGGAATAATCTGCGTTATTGTACTGTTCTCATCCTCATCTTTTTGAATATAGACCATTTTTGTCTCTTCATGTTCACCTTTAATGGCGGTAATTTTCCCCGTAGTAATGGCTGTTGGATGAATTATTGTTGACTCTGAGTAGGCTAGGTCTGCTACAGTTGCAATAATTGCTGGTTTTCCACTTGGGGTCAGCGTTGCGATGTCATCATTGATTCCAGGTGTTTTATAGNTTAATTTGATCAGATCTTCTGACGAGTTAAGGGAGACTTCAAATGCAAGCTCACCTATTGCCTTCTCACTTGAAAGTTGGCCAACTAGATGAGAGAGAAGATCCTTTTCTTCAAGCCCATTTTTTCCGATTGGATCGGTTTTAACGGTTACTGTTCGTGATCCGTCGCTTAGGTTATATGTTTGATCGGGCTCAACCGTAACAGAAAGGTAGCGTGTTTCATTAATGTTAGTTTTTGAATTTGTAGTTTGAGATCCTTGATAGTGAGGAACCAGGGGTTGGATCGTAAAGGGTTCTCCTACCCCCCAGCTTGATCCACGCATTCCTGCATCGATGGCTTGAATCGACCAGTAGTAGCGTTCACCTGCAATGGCTGAATTCAGCAATCCAGCATTGTGGAAGCCTTGATTGCCAGGGCTTGCAATTCTACGTTTTCCCGATTCAGGATCTGCAAGCGGTGATTGCACATCGAAAATACCTGGTTCAGTGCCTATCGCTAAGTTGTAGGTGTAAGGTGCATCATCATTGGTTAAATGGCTGAAGCTCCAGTTGAATTGGATGGCATCGTGCTCGGCATTCCAACCCACATCTTCGGCTGAAGGCACATCCGGTTGGCGATTAACCATACCTTCAAATTCTGGTTCCCCGTCTTCAGCATCCTGAATACGCTCACTTGTTGTATTCCGGAATATCTGAAGATAGGGTAGCTCTTCCGTGCCTTGTGCCCCTGTTATCGCTAAATCAAGATCTCCGTCGTTATCGTAGTCAGCCCAACTAGTGCTGCCTCTTTTCAGACCAGGAAGAGATATGGCAATGTCTGAGAAGTTATCCCCACCGCCAATAAGTGGGTTATTGAGTAATCTTGTGGTGAGCATCCCTGTTTCGCGAGATACACCACTTAGGAGTAAGTCTTGATCTCCATCATTATCAACATCAGCCCATGTTGCTGATCCCTCATTAAGGAGTGGAATATTTACACGACCGCTCGTAATGTGAATATCTGCATAGGCTGGGATTTCTACTGATCCTATAAGTGACTCTTTAATTTTGGTACTGTCAATATCGACATTTTNATCCAGCTCCAGTTCAGGCATAATACGTAGGATCGCATTGGCATCTGACAACTCTCTTGTCCACGGGAAGCTTAAAATATCCCGATCTGTGATTTCAAAGGGCTCATCTTCTGTCGATAAATCTCCGTGACGCATCATATCAAGTTCTACATCTTGTAAGCGATTCAGGATGCGAGTTTCATTTTCGTCAATAATCATTATCCGCAAGCCTATTGGTGACTCCTTTGTTCCAAATCGTGCATGCACATCAACCTGATAGGTTTCACCAATTTGAGGTTCTCCTCCAAGCAGTTCTTTCAAATTAAAGTCTCTTTTTATTGTGGAGAGATGCTTTTCATAGGGATCACTTGGTATCACCGGTGACAGTGTGTCGAAAGCATCTAGCGTGATAATTTCTACATGGCTTCCAAAGATTGGATTCTTGTTTAGGAGGTCAAACGCTAATTTATGGATGGGGACGACTAATTGCTCAGGAAGTGTGCTCGTGCTTCCTAATTCTTCAAAAACTGGATCCAGTGATATACCACCACCNTCAGGCCCGGATGTGTACAAATCTGATACATTACCGCCAAGATTAACATCTCCAAATGATGCGATAAGACCATCAGTAAACAGAGATCCTTCAGTTGGGTTCAATGAATATTTCAATTCATCCTCTGTTGTATCGCTGCTGGCATTGACTGTGAATACTTCTACAGGTGTT
Organism: Cyanobacteria bacterium TMED177; assembly: GCA_002170825.1. Lineage (GTDB taxonomy): Bacteria > Cyanobacteriota > Cyanobacteriia > PCC-6307 > Cyanobiaceae > Parasynechococcus. Next base: position 21,696 of record NHIA01000027.1, on the reverse strand, counting down.
GCTAGAGGTGTTAGGTCTAACGTGATAGTTGGTTCAATTTCGTAGATAGTGTCTGTCAATTCAATGTAGCCATTAATATCCAGCAGATTCTCTTCATTGAGAAGCTCTAATTCAAAATTAGTGATTGGTGTTACTAAATTATCTATGCCCCAGGATTCATCCTCGATGCTTTGATTTAGTGTTGACCCAAATCCTAATTCGATCGAAGCAAGTTCGGGTGGTGTTGTTATGGTGACGCGATACCTTTGATCATCCCAACCGTTAAATACTGTATTTGAAAGCGGGCTAATAGGTTCAATTTCATAGGTATAGTTTAATCCATTAATCGTCGCAGAGCTAGAGGTTTTTTCTTCTGTTTTGCCAAAGTAAAATTTCTTCTTAAAGATGGTTTCATCCCCCGAAAAAACTTGAAACTCTTCTCCATCCCATGAATCTATTCTCAAAAAGTCGAATTCAATCGTTTGTTCCCTACCGCCTTCAACAGTGACCAATTCTTTCCCGTTGACAGTTTTGATATCTGTCTCCAAATTAGCTCCAGTATTTAAGGGTATTTGGATTTTTACTGATGGTTTGTCGTTGTTATTGCCTTCCTCTCCATAACGACCAAGAAATGAACCCCATTCGCTGCTATTTTCTGGCTCTATAGTTGCATTTATTACATCTGAAGGTGGTATCATGTACGAAATGTTATCGATACCCCAAGATTCGTCATTGATGGATTGATTCAGAGTTGAGCTGAAACCCAAGTCGATTGAGTCAAGCTCGGCTGGTGTTGTGATTGTAATACTATACTTTTGATCTTTCCAACCGCTAAAGACTGAATTTGTTAGTGTTCCGTACGGTTTGATTGTGTATGTGAATACTTTATCATCGATCACTGTTCTACCTTCAATCTCGTCATTAGTCCTATTGTGTTGGAAGTTTTCTTCGATGATTTTTTCATCTCCTGCCCACACATTGAATTGCTCCCCATCCCACGAATCGATACGTAGGAAATCAAATTTGATGGTTTGACTCTCCTTTAATAAATCAATTTTGGTAGTTATTGTTGGTGTTTCATTGCCTTTCGCTCCTTCATTTCCGTAGCGTCCAAGGAATTCACCCCATTTGCTACTGTTAGCCGATGTGACTTGTGGATTATAGAAGTCATCTGGCAGCAAATATTGAGGCTGTGCATTAAATCTTCTTGAATGTGTGGAGGTGCCTCCTGCTCTTGGAGATTTGATATTGGAGTAATCTTCTATCACGAAATTTAGCGCTTTTTCAATCAAGAGTGTTTCCGATACAGAAGACTCGTATATACTTGCAGTGTCAAAAATTGCTTGTGTTGTTAAATCTGAAGCATCCGGATTTTCAAGTGCAATGGGAATTATCAGTGGTGCCGGATCGTTGNTTTGATTGGCGTAGTATGCATCTACAGAGACATCCTGGTCAGGAACGTATGTCCATGTGAATTGGTTTGACGCTTGATTATATTTTTGAGATGACTCTCCTTGGAACATCATTGATGGTACTGATACCCTTGATTCCGGCCAATCTTGTGTGAATGTAACTTCAACGTGTTCTCTTGATTTGTTTCCGTTATCGTCCGTTATTTCTATTGTAAAAACGTCTGTTCCATAGAAGTCAACATCATTTGCTTCATATATCCAGCTTGCTGATGCTGTTTGATCATTCTTTCGAATTATCGGATCTAGTGTCACTTGACCGTGACTTGTTTTCCCTTCATCTGAAGAGTAATTNATGATATCAATGGTTTCAATATTTTCATTGTTACCTGTCAGTCCATTTGCATCACTAAACTCTAGTACCATCCTTATTTTTTGATTTCCTTGGGACGTTGAACCACTTAGACCAGACGTAATTATTGTTGGATCATTTCCCTCTAAAACCAAAAGATTGATGGTCCTATCTTTACTTATGCCGTTTACATCTCTCGCTGTAATTGCAAATGAATCTCTGCCTTTAAAATCATCTTTGGGTTCATACTGCCATATCCCGGTTTTTTCATTCAGTATTTTTACCTCACCATTTTTGGGGTCATCGCCGATGCTGTAGGTGAGTTTCCCATCAGCATTAGTTGCATAAACAATACCTCTTGTGATTGTATCTTCCATGATTGTTAATACACCATCTGGTTGGTCAACCTGGTTTGTGACTGTTATGCCGTCACTCACCATCTCTTTGGTGACCATGTTTAGAGCTGTAAAGGCCCAGCCTGTCGTTTCAGCGTTCACATTACTAATATTTAATTCTATATCTTGATAAGTCACACCCCCAAGGTTATCTATGACTGCGATTGTGAATTGATCAGTTTCGAANTGTTCAGCTAATCGGTAATTTGTATTTGTATACTCATATGAGACGCTTCCAGTATTACTGTTTCCACTGATATTTTTAGATATTTTGACATTCCCATTTCGAGGCTTGTTGATCACTACGACATCTTTCAGACCTTCGATATCCTTAATATCCAGTGTTTTTCCGGTGACTGTTTCTTTTTCTTTGAGATCTACCTCAAGAGCTCCTGTAATTAAGGCTTTATCGTCTATAGGCTTAATCGAAATATTGATTCCATGCTCAGTGATATTGTCTTGGTTATCTGTAATAATAACTGTAAAGAAGTCGTCTCCATTAAGATCCCCGTTGGCTTGATATGTCCACTTCCCTTCTGAATTGATTGTTGTGTTTCCTTTTGTACTGCCAGTGCCGATTGCATAGGATTTTATACCATCGTCATCACTTGCGATGATGGATCCTACAATCTCTTTACCTTCATCGACAATTATCAGTGTCGATTGAGATGTCTCGGAAAGGCTTACACTTGTTTCTTTGTCAGTNGGTCCACCGTCCGGATACCGAATTAAATTAACGGTCTGTATTGTCTCACCACCGAAATCATCTTCTACTGTTAGAAGGAAACTTAGGTTCCCATCTGTTTTATTAGATCCAGTATTTGGGGTGAATGCCCAGGTTAATTCATTTGCGGCACTGTTAAAAGTGTGAGTCAGCTGATTATCAAAATTCGTGCTAATACTTACATTCTTTACTCCGTCAGGGTCAACGATAGAGATTACGCCGTCAAGTTTTTCGTTATTTTTACCTGAGGCAATCAGACCATCCTTGAATGTTGTTTCTGTGTCAACATGGTAGAAGTTGATATTAATACTCGCCTCACTTTCAAATCCATCTTCATCCGTGATTTTGATTTTGAATTGATCGGAATCTACAGTGTTACTAGGCTCGTAAGTCCATTGATTTGAGCTAGTAACTACAGTTCCGTTAGTTGCTTCTGTTCCAACTTTTATAATTGGATTGAAATTCTCACTATTATCTAAATCTGTTGCTTGATATGTTTGGCTTATAGAGGTTGTCCCTTTTTCTGCCGCTGCATAGATTCCTGAAATGATTCTTGGCGGATCATCTGTTTTTGTGATTTCTACATTGATAATTTGCTCTTTTGTAGAGCCTTCATCATCAGTGATGATAACTGTAAATTTATCATCTCCGTACTTGTTTTCCTGTGGCACATAAGTCCATTCTGCTATTATATTATCGGAACTATCTTTCCCCTTGAGGGCAATTGATGCTTCCCCTTTCAGTGGTCCATCTTCTTCGGTACTTGATATTGATATGATCGAACTATTTGTCAATCCGTCAGTGTCATTGATTGTTAGTCGCCCTGTTATTGGTTTTGGATTGTCTTCTGTTCCTTTGTCTATCAAAATGCCGTCTATAGTTGGTGCATCATCTGTTGGATTGACTGTAATAGCAATTGTTTCGTATGATAATCCTCCTTTATCATCCATAATCGAGATTTCAAAGGAGTCAGTGCCGTTAAAGTTCTGATTTGGCTTGTAGCTCCATTCAAGTTGTGCTGGATTTCCCGCAGACTCCTTGACAATCTTAGCTGTTCCGTTANTGGCATGATTAATGATTGTGAAGATGGGGTTAATGCTATTTTCTCTGTTCAATCCGTCAGGGTCCGTTACAATTAGATTCCCCTTAATGGGTTCAATGGCATCCTCAGCAACTTCGCCAGAATTGCCTGAGTCAACAATGGCCAGGAAGCTATTTAGATATGCAGACCCTTGGTCTGGTCTTAATGTCGCTTGATACGTAGAGGTAGAGCCATTGATCTCCGTTAAGTTATCGATTGGAGNTCCATTCTCAACGATAATATCTTCTGCTTTGAAATCACTAGTCGATTCTGAGAGTGTGAACGTCAGCCGGATATATGGATCTGAGCTGGTGTCACCTGAATCTACGTGTTCAGAGCTGATATTTATTGTTGGTTGGGCTACAGTGTTTTCCAACTCAATTGCTTTAATTCTTTGATTTGTCTTGTTATCAGGTATCAATATTGCATCGCTGACTGAGGGCGGATTTTGTCTATAGACAAGTCTAATTCCATCTTGAGAGGCATTTGCTTCAATGTCAAATGCTAGCGATTTGTAATTCTCATGGTTCTTTAACCCGTTTATCAGTTCAGTAAGGATCTCAGATGAATCCTCCGTTGTGTTTGTTTCTATTGTTATATCATCGCTTACTAGTTCATATTTAGTGTTCGAGGTTGGATTTATGCTGATTTCAAATATTCCGCTTGTGAATGATATATCTTGCAGCTTATTCCTTTGGTGTGATTCATCTGTTATCGGAGTATAAACACCACTTTGGTTTGTAAACGTTAATGTATATTTTTCTTCCGCTTGAATGCTTTGGCCTTCCTTGAAGCCGAGTGCCACAACATGTGGATATTGAGGATTCGGGAATGTTACTGATTGGATCTCATCTACAGACGGGTTTTGGCTTATTCCTTTAATTGTAAATGATTTTGGATTCGTAATATTATCACCTGGTTTGTAATTAGGATCTTGGTATAGTCTTTCATTAAAAACGAGCAGGATATTTTCACCGAGCGCATCTGTATAGACTCTTTCTATTTTGGGTGCAGTTATGTCATTCTCAAAATCTGTAGTTGGAATGAAAATGTTGTAAGGATCCCAATCCCTGTATACGGAATTTTGTACTCTGTCAGCATTTGTTGATCCGAATACTGCACTTGCAGCATTATTTTTGTTCGTAAGTGCTATATTTTCCTCTTCGCTCTTTTTGCGTTCATTAACTGCTGTACTTGTAAGTGAATCATTCTCTATTGAGTATGCCAAGTCCTTAAATGGTTGCCAAAGCAATAGCTCTTCAACTGATTTCGTTGCTTGAATGGGCTGATTAATATTGTTATCATAAAATATTTTGGCATCGCTTATCGAGGGCGGATTCTGTTTGTAAATAAGACGGAGTCCATCATTAGATGCATTCGCCTCGATCACGAAGTGTAGAGCTGGATAATTTCTATGATTATGGAACTGACTGATGATTTCAGCGAGTATTACTTCTTCGCCCACATTTGCCGTTCCTTGTGATGTTNCTGCTTCTACTGTGATATTGTCACTCTCGAGCGTATATTTTTTCCCTGATTCTACTTTTATGCTGATTTCATGTATACCATTTGGGTGTTGAACGGGAACCAGTCCACCATTATCTTCATTCTGGTTTTTAATATCTAAGAAAAACTCTTTTGTATCAGCTTCTGCAAAATTTAATTCCAATGGAATCGCATTAATATCAAGTCTTTTTGCATTTAGCCCCCTAATTGTCGAGGTACTATAGTCAATCAAGCCTTGTCCTGTTTCTGCTGCTTGCTGGACATCATCATCTATATTAGAAATCCTTAGCGGTATGTTTATGATATCTATTTCTTGAACAATTGTAGATGTTTTGACTCCATTTATTTGTTGCTCTACCTCAAAAAGGTGTGCGGTAGCCAAATGTTCTCCATTACTATAGAACTCCAATGAATATCCTTGAGACCCTTTGTGCTCACCTTTTTTATCATCATGCTCCGAGCTGGTGAGGTCAAAGGGGGTATTGTGATAATAGCTATTACTATTATTGCTGGTCAAATTTATCGCATTCTTGAGGTTCATTATATCTGTTGCTGTATTATTTGTTTCCTTGTCCGCAGGTATGCCTTTGATAGATATATTTTCAAGAGTCTTCATGTCTAAGCTGTTGAAGGCTGTTTTTAATTTGCTCATATACTGATTCATAGCGTATTCATGCTTTTCAATCTTATCTGCATTTGTTGGTGCTTCAGCTCTCCAGAAATGTGTAGACCAGGCTTGTTGTCCATTATGTGGACCTTCAAAATCAATACTTTCTCTCAGCAGTAATTCAAGAACTTCTCTCAAGTTCTTGCTTATCTCTTGATCCTTATTCAAGTCACCCGCTTTAAGATTAGAGATATTCTGCTGTTCACCTGTACCACTATTTCTGCCTAGGATGTCATTTGCTGTGTAGTGTTGTTTCATCTCAGCTACATTGTTATTGGCTTCTATATTTCCTGCAAGACTATCGTCAAACTCTAGGAAGTAGAAATAATCCTGATCATATCTAAAGGTCAATGGATTGTCATTATAATTCCCGCCTCCCATAAACTCCCATTCACTTTCTAGTGCTACGAGACTTTCATCCATCGCAGAACTAGAACCCGCGTCTAGATAAGCTGATTGAATAAACTGATTACTTGTTTGGTTTGGATTGACGTACCAGTACTTCGCCAGTTCAGCTCTCTGTGCTTGAGACAAATTATTTGNTTCAATTATACCTTTTTCTCCGGAGCTTGCTTCAATTAGTGATTCACTTTCTGCAGTTATCGATGCGGAATTAACACTAAATGATTCATTTTTGTGATTGAGTTCTATTCTTCCATCGGAGATATTGCTTTGAATAGTAAATTGAAGTTTCCCGTAATTATCAGCTTGCTTAAGTGCCTCGACCAAGTTGTTGAGGTCTGTTTCATCCGATGTTGTCCCCTCGATGCTATGGCTGCCGTCTGTCAGAACATATTTAGTACTGGGCTTTACTTCTTCTATATGGAGATAGCTGTCTGGAGCAGAAATAAGCAAGTTACGATCAATACGATAGAAGCTATAGGACAGGTCAAGTTCTGTGCTTGATGGAGCTAGTTCAATTAGACCATTTTTTGTTAAGTAGTTGGCATTTATATCTCCATTCATCATTTCATTTAGTTGAGCCAGGTGGGGGTCAAGGCTTACAAGATCTCTATTTAGGTCAAATAAATTGCTATATGAGTCCCAGAAGATGAGTTTTTGTTCACTGCTTACGGTGCTGTAATCTTGTCCGCTCCATGAGCGGTGTGCAGCTATATCCATCCCTTCAGCGATTCGCTCCGGAGTCTCTGGGAACGGATTATCTGGGTCGATACCTAAACCTCTGTCGGCGAATGAAGCATCACCATCGGAACTTTCATAATGTCCAAACTGCAGCTTGGTGCCATTCATTCCGTGCGGTAGATTTTCTTTAAAGACAGATGAATTTGAGGGAATGATTAATATTTGACTGTCAATCTCGTTTGTGATTGCTAGATCAAGNTGACCATCAAGATCAAGATCACCCCACGATGCTTTTAAAATATTGTTCGTAGGATCATTGTCTAGTGTAATCCACGTTTCATCAATTGCTTCCTCCCATTTTTCTGGTGTTGCGACAATAAAATCAATGCCTTCTCGATTGAGTAGTAATTCAACTGTTTCTTCTCGTTTGAATTTCTCATTTGTACGAATACCGGTAACTATAAGGTCTAAGTAGCCATCACTGTTCCAATCACCCCATTCTGCCGAATGGACTCGTTCAAAGGCTGGTAAATCAANGGAGCTTGTGAAGTGATGGTGACCGTTGTCGTCGACTTCATTAATCAGTATTTGTGATTCCCCATTGCCCATTTCATCGAAACTGAAGACCAGTAAATCTAGGTCGCCATCATTATCTATATCTCCCCATTTTGTATTTCCTTCCCAGTTCTTGGTTATGCCTATATACAATTCTCGATCAAGGATTGGTATGAGTAAATCGTTTGAGCCAAGAATATCCATTGCCGTAATGGTTTTTCCTGTTCTAAGTTTTGATACGTCAATCACCTCAAATGGCTTATTTGCTTTTGCCCATTCGAGTCTCACTGAATGATCACCTGAGTTCTGCTCGGAAGTTGCTTCAATTGGTGATTCATTGTCCGCTGTTATTGAAGCAATATGTTCTTCTGCTAATTCGTTTTTGTAATTTAGTTCTATTCTTCCATTGGAGGCATTGCTTTGAATGGTAAATAGTAGCGACCCGTAACCGTCAGCTTTTTTGAGTGCATTTACTAACTCGTTTAGATCTGATTGATCTGATGTTTTTGCCTCAACGCTATTTATACCGTCTGTCAGTACGTAATTTGTTAAGGGATGGGCCGTTACGGTAATGTAATGGACTTTAATGTCGGCTGAGTCCATCCATCTCAGCTCTAAGTCGACAGCTCTTTCCGCCTTCAGTTCTAGAAGTTCATCTTCGCTCGTCACCTTTTCATTATCTACAAATAATTCCCACGATCCTTGTCTGCCACTATCTGTCGTAACTCTGAAACGATAATCTCCTTGTTCTATTGGTACGATTTCTCCAGTCCAGCGTGCTGAGAGACCCGATGTGGCCTCACTTAGATTGCCGTCGGGAAGGTAATATCCCCAATCAAAGTCAACCTCTGAATCAACGCGATTTACAAACGGGACTTCAAAATTAGATCCATAGTAGTAGGTCGCGTTTAGGCCGTACTGTCTTATCGCACCTATTGAACCTGTACCTGTTCCGTCACCATCGAAATAGTCTTCAATTGTTAGATCATCTTTCGTGTTGAGAATTCCATCTGCATTGATATCAATGATTAGATCATTATTCCCTGATCTTCCACTTCCATTACCTCGTGCCATTCCGATTGCTCCATCCTGCGGGCCATCGAGGCTTAGTGTGGAGGGAAGTTGCAATCTCAACTCATCTTCGGAACCAGTCAACCCTCCACTGTCACGGATGACAGTACCACCCTGACTATGAAGCAGCCAGCCTACACTCTCATCGGCTGCTGCTCTTTTATAGAGTACTTTATCAGGAATAAATCCTACTTCCTCGTATTTCTCCCACTGAACTTCACCCTGCCACCGTGTTGGATCGGCCCAGAGACGGAATTTCTCCCAGCTTATTAATTCTCCATTACGTTCAATTGGTTGAAGGCTTTCTGGATCCCCTCCCATTGCTTGGAATGCTTCTTGTAATGTGAGTGTTGGTGTCAGTAAGCTATAGAGATCATCCCCTGTTCCTCCTTCGAGAAGGTCTGCACCACCACCGCCTTCCAGCACGTCTGAACCTTCGTCTCCATATAATCTGTCTCTTCCAGTACCACCGTGTAGTGAATCTTTTCCTCGCCCGCCAATCATAATGTCGTCACCACTTAACCCCCTTAGAACATTGTTTTGATTGTCTCCGATTAGGGTGTCTCCATACTTNCTACCAGTGATATTTTCCACTTGCGTGATGACACTGTTGACGCTTTCCAGTACTGATTGGCTACTAAGATTTTCTGGTTCAAGAATTGCAATCGCTTTCGCGAAGCCATCTAGCCAAACTATGAGATCACTTTGATGTCCTGCTTCAATACCTTTTCTTATGAGATCTTCAATTATATTTTGATCGTATAGTGTTTGTGTCAATGCTGCCTTGACGTCGTCTGTGATTGGGGTTGCTACTTTCTCCGTAGAGCCTAATGCTTTCGCCGCTTCCTTTGCATCATCTTCATCTGCCAGTCCTGCCATCAATTTGGTCAGCTGATCAGTTCCGGTTAGTAATAATCTGGCTGCATCTCGAGCAAGACTTGCATCTGCCACGCTTGTTCCAGGAAGGATTACAACGGTTGTTGCCAAACTGTCTTCCGAATGGCTTCCATCGACGGCTCCAAATGACTTGACATCTGTGATCTCCACTTTGAGTTTACCGAGATCAATTAACCGTTCTGTTCTCGCAAGTTGTGCCGCTTCAGCAACAGTCATGGTTGCTCTTGGTGCTACTCCCATCCTTCGCAGCAATTGTTCTACTTCTTCTCGAGATTCTGACTCTAATTTCCTGACTTCAGTTGTCCTATCGAGAAGTTTTACTTCTCCTATATCAATTGTTTCGTTCAATGCAAACTGACCGTCGGCAGCTATTGTTGCCTGACCACCTTTAGCGTATTTATCTTTATAAATGAGCTGTAGATGGTCTTCTGTTTCATTGAGTTGTACTGTGAAGTTTAGTTTTTTATAACCGTCAGTATTTCTAATCAGGTCAACCATGTCATCAGGGGTCGTGGCATCTTCGGCTGTAATGACCTCATTATTCGATGCCTTAAGCGTGGCGAGATCTATTGGCTCAATTCCTTCTTCGTAACTCAGCTTGATAGTATTACTATCATTATCTGCATAGATTTTGAACTCAAGATTCTTATAGTCGCTTTGCTCTTGCAACCTAGTGACGAGTTCGTCTAGATCTGTGTGATCTGACGTACTTGCACTAATGCTCTGCTTACCATCGCTTAACGTGTAGGTAGTTGATGGTTTGGTTTCGACTGGTATTATATAGTCCTCTCCTGTTTTGATCGTAATTTTGTTTCGCCCGTCGCTGATNTGATAGGTTGTTGACGCCTGTGGTGTCACATTAATGTAATGATAGCTTCTCTCAGGCGTGAGCAGTAATGGATTTGTTGCTGTGCGATCAAATATTTCTGGTACAGGGATCTTCCCATTTTCTCCAAAGATATTTCGAACAAAATTGCTAACACTTGTTTTTGGATCCAGTCGTAAGTATCCGCTGCTTACAAGATCTTCTGCAATCTCTCGTAAATCTCCATTCAATTCATTCAAGGTAAGTTCTGGGTTGATCAGAGTTGCATCTCCACCTTCTGCTGGTAGCACGACAATAGGTGACTCTCGCCAGCTGAGGTTCACAACAACTGCAGCTTGGTCCTCTGAATAACTTGCCGTGTCAAAACCAGATCCGGCTTCTAGCCAGTCAGCACCTGGACCACCTTCGAGCGTGTCATTGTTAAATCCACCGTATAGCTCATCCTCTCCAGGACCACCGGAAAGAATATTTTCACCTCTTAAGCCGTGGAGTTTGTCATTTCCTTCCTGGCCAAGCAGTCGATCGGTATAGCTGTTGACATCACTTCCATAAATTACATCATTGCCTGTTCCACCATCAAGGTAGACGACTGGTACTGGAGCCAGACGTGTACTTCCAAATAAGGTGTCATTACCATCTCCTCCCGTTAGGATTCCAAATCTCTCCGGCAGCTCCTCAAATTCTGTTGACAACCATTCACCGAGTAGTGACTTGTCGAATGGCAAAGTGTATGCATCAGATGGTTGTAAGTGATCATCTGTATCGGTGCCGTTATTGGTGACAATGAACCTTAGCTGTTGTCTGGATTCATCATCATTATCGACCATTCGAATTCGTCCTTCATTGAAGGACGTCTCAAAATGTAGGAGATCCTGGTCTATACCTTCAATAATTACTATCAGTTCTGGTTGTTTTTCACCATCCACAATGGAATTTATTCTCAGAAGGGATCCTCTTAAATCAAAATCTCTTAACTCATGGATGATATAACTGTGGGAGATGTCTCTGCCATACGAATCTTTGATGGGTTGACTTAAGTATCTTTCCGCTGCTAACTCATTACTTCCTTTATCGGCCGCAATGATCAAATCACCGTTCGCAGCGTCTTTAGGATACAGAACCTGGTCCCATACAAAGCTTGCTTCTTCGGGCTCATGCAACACCAGAGTGTCCATGAATGGGTTGAAGTCTTTAATGACGACGATGTTTGCTTTGTCATCACTATTCGCCGAACCAAGATTCTCTCTGTAGAAGAATCCATTTCGGTCACCGATTCGAAATTCGTCTGATAAGACTGTTCCTTGCATGACACTGACAATGTCTGCACCGTTGAAATTATTGATCTCTGGACTCCACTCAGCGTCGACTGGATCAGCTGTTAGTAGTTGACTTCTGTAGGCAATTTTTGAAAAGTCTTTGTCTTTGATGATTCTTGCCATGGCGCNATCAGCACTCGTACCAAGTGCATCTAGATAGTCTTCTAGATTGTTGATGCCGTATTTTGCAAGAGCAGCTTCTTCTATTCCCTCAAGTTGTTTTTCGCTGAAGTTTTGTATTTCATTTGCGCCGCTTCGTTTATGATCAATAGCGAAAAGCTCTAGTTCGTAGATTCCTTCTATATCTTTTGAATCTATGTTTTTATCTCCATTGGAGTCCTCCCTGATGGTCGTGAGTTCGCTTGCATCAAAGTTGTAGTCAAATTCGGCCCACCGAGCATCATTGTCGTTCGGTACAAACAGAGCATTTTCAAAGGTGATATCTTCAGTGANTCGAACATTTCCGTCTTGAGTTGGTTCCAGACGGTTGTTTCGATAGATCATTGTGATCGGATTTCCGCCTCCTTGTCCATCAGCCTGTGTATTTTCATCTGCTGGCAGTGCAAAGAAATCTTCGCCAGTTAGCAAGAGATCGATATCTCCATCCCCATCAATATCTCCACTATCAATTGTTCCATTGGCGACACCATAGAGTTCGATACCCGTATCCTTATAAATTGGTGTCTCTCCATTCATGTTGGTGATGCTGTGCTCAGCAGCTGTACCTGCGTACAGATAGATATTCGTTTGAGGTACCGCTAGGTTTTGGCCTGTCGCGTCTCGACGTGTTGCTGTCGAGAAGCCAGTTAAAGCAAGATCGTTTGCATCTACAGCCTTACCATCCTCCGTTGTCTGATCAACTCTGTTTCTTCCGTCAGCATCAAAAAGATGAACATCTCCTTTGTATATTCCAGTGGGGCTTAGCTCTTCATCGTCGATGACACCATACCCAATTTCACCATCTTCCTGCTCGTCATTCCAGATCATAGGAGTTATTGTCTTCCATTCGGTTGTACCCTCTTCTTTTAGTATTAGACCGAAGATTGGATCAGCTTTTTTAGGAGACTCGTCATCTCCACTATTTCCTGTAATGAAGTATCCATCAGCTGTCTTATCTTTTTCATTCTCGCTCGAAGGAGTGGGTCCGTTTTTATTGACATTGAGCCACAACGTATTGATATCTGTTATCTTGCCTGATTGCGCGTTGCCTCTTGCAGTTGTGATACCTTCCAGTCTTTCCGTGAAAGGTTTTGTGTAGGGAAGACTTTCTAAGACCTGATTTGAGTCTTGCTTTCCCTTTTCTTCTTCTGCATGGATATAGAGAACTGTTTTACCTGTAGCGTTATCTGTTCCTGTAAGGACGATATTAACTTGTCCGTTATTGCTGGTAGCATTAGTATGTTGAATTTCAGCTTCCCCCCTGCTGACGATTTCTTCAATATCTACTGTTGCATTGTTAAGTACGTCGCCCCACCTATAATTGCCTAGTAGCACGTCCACTTCACCTGATTCATGTTCGAATATATTGAACCGCTTACCATTGTGATTTAGCACATAACTAACAGCACCATTGATTGTTGGTATTTGCGTAAGATTGATTTTCGTGCGGCCGGTTTCCTTGATATCACTTACCTCCTTTTCTCCCTTTCCTGTATCTGTCTGTATCACTTCAAATGTGTAAGTATACATTTCTATTTTATTGTTTTTGTATCCAACCTGCAGCAGCTGTTGTTCAATTTTCCCACCCTTATTACTAAGATTCTTGAGATAGAAGCTTGGCTTTTCCAACACTTCCAGCCCATTTTTGTACTGATCTTCTCTTGTCTGTCCATTCACTTCTGGCGATGATGCTGATTTGATACCTTGTGTGAGATCAGTTATTTCTCTAAAGCCTGTTCCAGCTTCGTCAAATCGTGCCGTTCCATCGCCATCCAGGTCTTCTGATTTTGTTGTGTTCAGATATATTGCAGTACCGGCGATTCTCTCGTTTACTGATACCAATACTTGNGCTGTTGAGGCTTCATTGACTGGCTCACCTGCATAAAATAGTTTCTCTAATAAATCCCATCCTCCTGCATCGACTATATCTCCTAAATTATCTATTTTAACAGAGCCAGGTTGGCTTGTTAATGTCAATGAGTCAAACGGTACTGTTGGGTAGCTGCCCTCTTCAACTTTCAAACCAGCATAGTATCTNTAACCTTTGCTATGACTTGTTCCACCACCTACATGCCATTCAAATTTATGTCCCTTACTACTATCATAGTCACTTGGTATTGTGATGGTTTGATAGTAATGACGCCATTCTAACTCTNCTTGATTAACTGGTTTCAGTTCTGTCTCATTTTCTTTTTTAAGATCCTTTTCAGTTGGCACGTCATTTGATGTCCCTTTTGTACTTGCGAGGAAGAATGTATCATCTCCGTCATAGTCTGAGCTTGTTGCGTACCAGCCACTCATTACATATGTCTTTCCACCAATTAACTCTTCATTTAATTCAAAGGTATATTTTGTCTGGTTCCCATATTGTCTTAGTACATAGTCGTGTTCGGATGGATTTTCCTTTTCTATTAGTTCGTTCTTCCCTGAGGCCAAATTAGCGTATTCAAAGGGATTGTCTTGATATAAGTATAGCCTAGCTATTCCACCGTTTTCATAGTAATCAATCTCTATGTCATAATACGCGTCTTTCACTAAATCTGGTACTGTGAATGTGTCCCACGTTGGTGCATGATCATTCCAACGATCGACATACCTTGTCCCGTCTACAGTTACGCGTACCCCATCATCACTAAGTACCCAGTATCTGTTGTTTCCATTTTTGTAAGCTTGTACCCTTCCGGTCACCTTGACTGAAAATGTATCGCCATTGCCATAGCCATTATCGAACGAATCGTTGATGTTCAGGTTTTGCTTATAATCTGTTGTTTGGTAATTGTTCCTGTATTTCCCGTCGTAGAGTTCAACTTTGGCCCCTTCATCGTTTTCGAGATTAAGGTCATGCTCTGATTCCCACTCTCCGGCTGTTAGGAGATTTTCATTCCTCTCACTCGATCCTGCAAGGGGTAGTTCAAGTTTGCCATCTTTATTCCAATCCATCCAATATACATTTCCAGTGTATTCATACGGATCTTTGGGGTCCGCACCTTCACCATTCGCTTGAGGAATTGTATAGATCGGTGCGATTGATTGATTGTTATAGGGGTATGTAAATTCATTCTTCATCACTAGCATTCCAGGTCTTTCAGCACTTAGAATCAGCTCATTCTGGTAAGCTGGCAATACTCCACCTGGATCTCTAATTTGAATTGCCCCGGCCCCAAATTGAGGGTTGATTCCTAGCCGTACATCGATCAAACTTTCTGCCTTAATCTCATTCCCGTTATCTTCTCTCGTTATTGTTGCATTTTTTGCGTTGATAGTTGGTGTAGCTTTCGCGCTGTTGGTTGCAACGATGCCCTCGATGCTTGTATTGGCTGATATTGTAAAAGGTAAGTCGCTATAGTTATCAGCTTTTCTTAGTTTGGTTACTAATTCTTCTAACGAATCTGATTCTGCCTTTGCGGTTACTTTTACTTTGGCTTGTTGACCGGATAATGATTGATCGGGTAACGCATAGGATAATGTATACTCTGTGTTGTCGATCGGTTTTATGTCTAGCTTATAACTTGTCGAGTCTAACGCTGCCCCCCAAAGCATCAAATCACGATTGATTCGTTCTTCAACCGTTGTCCCCCCGGCGAGAATTAATTCAAGGCCATTATCTGGGTTGTTGTCGAGATCAAACCATGCTCCACTGCCGTGGTTCACACCAAGCAAGCCGTAATCTCTCCAATCCTTCCAAGTTCCACTGGCTTCACCTTCATCGTTCAGTGTTTCGACGTACCGAATTGCTGCTTCGATTGATGCGATATCAGCGGCACCATTGGCGTCTCTTGCCATTCCCTCTGGGATCGTGATTCTTTCTTCGGGCGAGAAAGCCGCTTTCCCTGGTTCAACAATCAGTCGATCTGGGGGGACATTTTCTTCATCGATATTGTGTCTTCCAATTGCGTCTTCTGCTACGTTGATAAATCGGCTTAATACCTGATCTGTATCTCGATCGATAATCGACATCACACCAACTCGCCCGGTTTCTTCTTGTGTCTCATCCGGCCACGTTGGTAGTGGCTGATTCCCTGCATAGGATGATGTAAGTGCTTCCCAGGTTAGTTTCTCATCTGATACAGTCTCAGGCTCTAGTTTATTGCGCGCGACGTATTGTTTTACGATATTTATTACTTGTTCTTCTCCAAGATCAGTGATGATTTGTTCTAGCAAAGCTTTAGGTGTCCATTTCTTCCATTTCAGATCTATGGATCCAAAGCTCAGACCATCTGTGAGGGATATCACATCAGTGCTGACTGCATTCACGTTGATTTCGTAATCAATGCTGGAGTCGTAGGTCGTTACCGCTTCTCCATTCTCATTTGTTGTTTCTTTTGGGGTTATTACTTCCGTTGCTGCTAAGTCTAATGTGTAAAGCTCCCCAGTCACCGATTCCGTTGGGGCTTGATTATTGACATGACGAGGCGTTCCGTCATGTTCACCCGCGTAGAAGTTCCAGACGATGTCTGTACCTGTCCCCGGGGCTAATTCATAAACAACACCATCGGTACTACGCCGGTTCAGTGTGAAGTGTTTTCCTGAGTGGATACCAGCATCGCCACCATCGATTGTTGGTGCATTCAGTGTTGCCACCACTTCGTCTAGTGCTTTCCTGAGATCGCCTCCCGTTTTGATGGCATCCCATGTATCCATTAGATCATTTAAGACGCTATCTCTTTCTGCTTCTTGCTTCAGTAAATCCATCTCTTTCTCATCGTCGTTAATCGCATCGACTTGGGCGAGAAGTGTGGTTAGATCTTTTTTCAGATCTTCTGCGTTCACAGGCCTGAGGCGATGTCCAACCAGGACATCTGAGTTGATACCACCGACGAGTCTGTCAAATCCCAGGCTTCGAATATCTGTTGGCAGATTGATTAATTTGAACACATATTCTTTTATTTCTTCAATTTGGTCATGTACATCCAATTTTGTACTGGCTGCATATGGCATGGCCACATCACCAACCAAGTCTTTTTCTTCACTGGTAGCTCCCTCTTTCAATTTGTCGGCATAATCACCCCCCTCCCCGGCGTAGAGAATATCTTCTCCTAGAGCACCGAAAGCAGTGTCACTTCCATATCCACCCGCTAGCACATCTTTACCAGCGTAGGTTTGCCCTNGGCTGGCCATCGTGAGCAGCATCGGATCATCGGAGTCATCGCCCACCAATTTGTCGTTGCCATCTCCACCAGCTAACAGGTCATTACCGATAGCACCCCACAGTTCATCATTGCCTTCGCCCCCTTCAAGAGCATCATCTCCATCCTTGAACTGTTCCACCAGATTCATGGTGGCGGCGTATCCCTTCAGAATGTCATTTCCAGTACCGCCCAGCAGAACATCTGAGCCAATCCCCCCCTCTAGGAGATCTGGACCGTGCCCGCCAAGGAGCCAATCATCTCCTTGTTCTCCTTGCAATCGGTCTTCGTCGCCGTAGACATTTTTAGGATCATTAGCCAGTTTACGTAACAATTCCCATTGTGTAGGTGTGATCCCACTCCAATCTGTCTTGCTATCACCGTCGTATTTAGCACCTTTGTCATTGGTTATGGCAGATCCGAATGCCACCTCCAATAGACTCCGCATGTCGACGATGTATTCAAGTTTGTCCTCGATCGGCACGCCTTCTTCAATTAGAGCGCTTATGTCNTCTTTTCCCTCGGATTTTCTNATTTCATTCTTAACCTCTTCCTTTTTAAAATATTCATTCAGTGTTTCTGGGACTTCGTTGTGCTCGATGATTAGATAGTCCTCTACCTCAGGCAGCATCACGCTGAGCACAAAGTCATTGTACTCATCGAAGGTGCTTTCCGAGGTGTTGAGATTGAATCGATCACCAAACAGCCAGTCGCTTTCGATTCCACCTAGGATTTGATCTTTACCTGAACCTCCAATCAACAAGTCCTTTCCTTTATCACCGTAGAGCAGATCAGCACCCTCAGACCCGGAGAGTTGATCATCTCCCTCTTCTCCATAGAGTTCATCATCTTCACTACCGCCTTCCAGCCTGTCGTCACCTGTCGCACCCCACAGCACATCGACACCAGCACCACCAACTAGCAAATCATCTTCTGAACCACCATCCAACTGATCGGCTCCTTCATCTCCAAACAATCGGTCTTCACCTTCGTGGCCTTCCAGAATGTCTGGGTCGTATCCACCAGTCAGCAGATCTCGACCCTCTGCACCTTCCAGTTCATCCTGACCTGCTCCACCATGCAGCGTGTCCAGACCAAACTGTCCCTGCAGCCAGTCGTTACCTCCCTCACCTTTGAGTAGATCGTCTCCATCGTTTCCTTCGAGCGTGTCGTTATCGGCTCCGCCTTCAATCAGGTCATTCCCGGTACCGGCGATNAGCAGGTCATTTCCAGCATCACCTTGCAGGGTGTCATTTCCACCTTCTCCCATCAGATAGTCATCTTCACTGCCACCTTGCAACAGGTCATGCCCTGAACCTCCGAACAGTCGGTCTTCATCAGCTTCACCCTGAAGAACATCGTTGCCCGCTTCTCCAAGCAGACTGTCGGCTCCTGATCCACCGACCAAGAGGTCATTGTCTTCACCGCCTTGCAAGGTGTCTTCACCCTCTTCTCCCATCAGGTGGTCAAGACCAGTTCCACCGATGAGCACGTCTCCACCGGTTCCACCGTGAACGACGTCATCTCCACTGTTTCCATACACCAAATCTCCATCCACACCCCCTTCGATCAGATCATCTCCTTCACCCCCATACACAGTGTCTTTCCCACCTTCTCCCTTGATGTGGTCATCTCCAGCTTCTCCGTAGACCACATCGCGTCCTCCGCCAGCGGAGATGTCGTCTTCACCTGAACCAGCAGCAATCGTGTCGTTTCCGGCATCGCCAAAAAGTTGGTTATCTCCCGCGTTACCCCCGATCAAGTCATTTCCNTCTCCTCCTGAGACCACATCAGCCTCGAATCCAAGGATGGCGGTGCTGCTTCCTGCCTTCAGTTCTGATATCGGCAGTCCACTTCCTTCTGAGATGGAGCCTGCAATCAGAACATCATCCCCTTGACCACCATCGATTTGATCGGCACCTCCTTCGCCCAGCACGGTGTCATTACCCGCTCCACCCTCGATTTGATCATCTCCTTTGCCTCCCGACACATGATCGGCACCTTCGTCACCTTTGATCTGATCGTCACCCAGATCACCTACAACCGTGTCATCTGAGCTTCCAGCAGAGATGGTGTCATCGCCCAGCCCGCCATCGATCAGATCACGTCCCGCATCACCCGTCAGGTTGTCTTGNCCAGCACCACCCAGGATCGTGTCGCCATCACCACCACCACTGATCTGGTCGTCACCCTCATCCCCATGGATTTTGTCTCGACCCGCTCCACCAAAGAGTCTGTCATTGCCTTCACCACCTTTCAGCTCATCCCCGCCCGAATTTCCAACCAGGGAATCATCTCCGACATCTCCTTTTAGTTGATCATCAGCTTTACCACCAACCAACGAATCTGACCCTTCCCCACCACTCAGTTCGATGCGGATACTTGAGCTTGAACCATCAACGTAATCATGACCTTCACCACTATCCCCTGTGATTAAGGTGATACCCGAAAATCCTTCCGTTTGCCCCCCTGGACCTTTAACATCAATATCCGACCCACCCCGCAGGGTGAAGACTTCGCTGTTGTCGTTTGGATCTAGATTTCTTTGATCTGCTCTCGCACCGATATTCAGCAGAAGTGTTGACCCTCCGTCTGGTGCACTTGCGTAATACGGCTGAGGTGGTGCTCCTCCTTCGATNTCGAGCCTGAACAGTTCAAATTCCGGAGTTCTATAGAGTGGAAACTTCTTCGTGAAGAACAAGAGGTCAAGCTTCACACCAATTTCCGCTTGTAAAGCCACTCTGAGTGAGGCATCAAAGATCGCGAGCGGGTTGTAGGAGAAGTTGTCGAACAGTTCCTGGAATCGAACACGCCCGTCGTCATTGGGATCATTCAGTTCTATTTCCAGATCTCCAATGATTGCAGCGTCGCCATAGACACCCAGGGGGCCGATGGATACGCTGACGCCNCCCCCGACTTCCATGCGGATTTCTGCACCTGCCCCTTCGTATTGAGGGCCATTCGGCGAAAGTGAGAAGCCGGGTTCTTCCGCTAACACATAGAAACCGTCTGCTAACGAGCTCAGCTCACCGGTTTCAATTAATCCGCCAAGTCCTGTTAAGTCATACCCGAGGATGGTTGGTCGTATGTATGGTGTTAATTCTGCTCCAACATTCAGGCTGACTGTCGGTGGTGAATAGATCGGTATTGATTTGTAGAAGTCCCAACTCGTCGTGAACCCTTGAATCTGAAGCCTGATCAGATCAAGTTCATAGCGACTGTCGGGATCTGTTCCCATCATCAGATCCTTTAGCTTTGAAGCTGTATATCCGAAATCAAGGAATGGGAACGTGACAGCAGTTTTGCCAATGTCTGGCTTTGAGGATCCCTTGTTTTCAACTGGGCCGCTTCCTAGATTGATGGCTCCAATGGCTTTGTCTATGGCACTATCTTCTGACTCGGGCTGTGTTTCATTGGTATCCAGTTGATCATTTCTGCGCTTTGTAACCTTCGTGTCTGTTGCATATTGGAAATTAAACAAATCATTTTGCTTGGGCTTGATATTCCCAGTCGTCCATGTTTTGTCGGGCAGGAAAACTGTAGTCGGCACACTGATTTCACCTGAGTCACCAATGGCAGCGACAGTATCGACAACGCTGTTGATTCCGTTGTAGAGATTTACCCACTTGGTTACTGAACCGTTTGGTGTGCCTTCTCGTCCAAGATCGATGATATTGTGAAGTTTGCCTGCTCCTAGGAGTTGTAAGCCCGCGATTGAGAATTCTGTCTCCAGAATGTCTACAACTGGCTCCATTGGGTCCAGGAAATATTCATTCAGGAAGTCTGAGATTTTTACGAATGGACCGCTTGCTGCCACCAGTTGGTCACCCAGACTGACGGTGATATCNCCCGGGCTTAGTAGGAACGGCGTCTGTTCAAATGACAGGCCACCTGAACTACCTCCTGAGAAATGTCCGCCATACAACATATCCCCGTCAATTGAGATCACATCTCCCAGCGATGCACTGATCGTTGGATCGAGTTCGAAACCACCAACCAGATTGGCCTCAATATCAAGTTGGCTGATATCTGCCAGAGGGACTAANCCNCTNCCACCATTACCATCCTGTAGGTCTAGTTCAACGGTGACAAATCCACTCAAGAAAGGATCTTCTTCAGGTGCAATGATCGTTAGATCACTGCCAACTCGTTCTGGCGCACCCAATCCCAGTGTGTTTTCGTCTGAACTTGATGCAGCTAGTTCCAGGAAAGCAATTGACCCTTCTAAGGGCTGAGTACTTTCGAGATAGGCACCTGCAACAATTTCTGCATTTCCTTCTACTCCCCCCTTGATCTTTTCTCTCAGAAGCTTCATGTCTTCTGGCATGTCACTCATTGAGGACACACCTGCTTCTGTATCAATCAGAAAGGCCGATTTAAGATCTGTCGGGTTGGCATCGAAGGCAAATCCGACGGATCCACCTGCAAAGAGATTCAGATCAAATCCTCCTCCAAGATTTATCAGATCATCAGCCAGACTGATGTCAAAATTAAGCGGTGTTTTGTATTCAAACCCATCAAGGCTTAAATCAAAACGGTAGTAGTCAGGC
>NHIA01000026.1 GCA_002170825.1 Cyanobacteria bacterium TMED177 | reverse complement strand
GAAGCCAGGAGCCTTGACGGCGGCCACGTTCAGCACACCGCGCAGGCGGTTCACCACCAGGGTGGCGAGGGCTTCCTTCTCGATGTCCTCAGCAATGATCAGCAGCGGCTTGCCGGTGCGGGCAATCTGCTCGAGCACGGGCACAAGGTCCTGCACCAGGCCGATCTTCTTGTCGGTGAGCAGGATGTAGGGCTCGTCCAGGACGGCTTCCATCCGCTCGGTGTCGGTGGCGAAATAAGGGGAGATGTAACCCTTGTCGAAGCGCATGCCCTCGGTGACCTCGAGTTCGGTCTCCATGGACTTGCCCTCTTCGAGGGAAATCACACCTTCCTTGCCGACCTTGTCCATGGCGTCGGCGATCATCTTGCCGACTTCCTCATCGTTGCCGGCCGAGATGGTGCCCACCTGGGCAATGGCGTTGCTGTCGGCGATGGGCTTGGCCATCTCCTTGATCTTGCCCACCAGGAAATCAGAGGCCTTGTCGATCCCCTTCTTCAGGGTGATGGCGTTGGCGCCAGCGGCCACGTTGCGCAGACCGGCCTTGACCATGGCGTGGGCCAGGACGGTGGCGGTGGTGGTGCCGTCACCGGCGGCGTCGTTGGTCTTGGAGGCGGCCTGACGGATCAGGGCGACACCGGTGTTCTCAATGTGATCCTCGAGTTCGATCTCCTTGGCGATGGTGACGCCGTCGTTGATGATCTGGGGAGCACCGAACTTCTTCTCAAGCACCACGTTGCGGCCCTTGGGTCCGAGGGTCACGGCAACAGACTCGGCCAGGATGTCGATGCCTTTCTCGAGCGCGCGGCGGGCGTTCTCGTTGTAAATGATGCGCTTGGCCATGGGAGGCGTGTCCTTAATGAATAGGTGTGTTCAGAAACGCTGAGGTCCGGGACCCGTCTCAGTTGACGATGGCCAGGATGTCCTTTTCGGTGAGCAGGACGTACTCGTCGCCGCCCAGCTTGATATCGGTGCCGGCGTACTTGCTGTAGAGCACGTTGTCGCCGACGCCGACTTCGGGAGCCTGACGGCTGCCGTCATCGTTGCGCTTGCCGGGGCCCACCTGGACCACTTCGCCCACCTGGGGCTTTTCCTTGGCGGTGTCGGGCAGAAGGATGCCGCCGGCGGTCTTCTCCTCGGATGCGGAGACCTTGACGAACACGCGATCGCCGAGGGGCTTGACGGTGGAGACGCTGAGAGAAACAGCTGCCATGGGTAATGCAGGAGCAGGGACAGGGCGCCGAGGCGCCAGTTCGACTCGAGCTGGCACTCGGGGCCGACGAGTGCCAACCTATGCAAGCGACCTGCCCTCCCACCAGCACCTGGCTGTGCGGTTGACCGAACCGGGGGTGCGACGAATCAAGAGTGGTAAGGTTGCGCCGCTCTGAATGGGCCCGAGCGCGCTGCGCCTGTTCCCGCATCTCTCCTTCTTATGGTCGCTTCTGCTCCTGCATCCGCTGGCACCAAGGGCGTGATCCGCCAGGTGATCGGCCCGGTTCTGGATGTGGAATTTCCCGCCGGGAAACTGCCCAAGATCTACAACGCTCTGCGAGTCGAGACGAAGAACACCGCTGGCCAGGACGTCGCCCTGACGGCCGAAGTGCAGCAGTTGCTCGGTGACCACCGCGTCCGCGCCGTTGCCATGAGCGGTACCGACGGCCTAGTCCGCGGCATGGAAGCCGTCGACACCGGCGCCCCGATCTCCGTGCCCGTGGGTGAAGCCACCCTCGGCCGCATCTTCAACGTGCTGGGTGAGCCCGTTGACGAGCAGGGCCCCGTGAACGCCACGACGACAGCCCCCATCCACCGCGAAGCTCCCAAGCTGACTGAGCTGGAGACCAAGCCCAAAGTCTTCGAGACCGGCATCAAGGTGATCGATCTCCTGGCTCCCTACCGCCAAGGCGGCAAGGTCGGCCTGTTCGGTGGTGCCGGTGTCGGCAAGACCGTGTTGATTCAGGAGCTGATCAACAACATCGCCAAGGAGCACGGCGGTGTGTCCGTGTTCGGTGGCGTGGGTGAGCGCACCCGCGAAGGAAACGACCTCTACGAGGAATTCAAGGAGTCCGGCGTGATCAACGCCGACGACCTGTCCAAATCGAAGGTGGCCCTCTGCTACGGCCAGATGAACGAGCCCCCCGGCGCCCGTATGCGCGTCGGTCTTTCGGCTCTCACGATGGCTGAGCACTTCCGCGATGTGAACAAGCAGGACGTGCTTCTGTTCGTCGACAACATCTTCCGCTTCGTGCAGGCCGGCTCCGAGGTGTCTGCTCTGCTGGGCCGCATGCCCTCTGCTGTGGGTTACCAGCCCACCCTCGGCACCGACGTGGGCACCCTGCAGGAGCGCGTCGCCTCCACGGTTGAGGGTTCGATCACCTCGATTCAGGCCGTCTATGTGCCTGCTGACGACCTCACCGACCCGGCTCCTGCCACCACCTTCGCCCACCTCGATGCCACCACGGTGCTGAACCGTGCCCTGGCCTCCAAGGGCATCTACCCCGCTGTGGATCCCCTGGATTCCACCAGCACCATGCTCCAGCCCTCCATTGTGGGTGACGAGCATTACCGCACTGCCCGGGCCGTTCAGTCCACCCTGCAGCGCTACAAGGAACTGCAGGACATCATCGCGATTCTGGGTCTGGACGAGCTGTCCGAGTCCGATCGCCAGATCGTCGACCGTGCACGCAAGGTTGAGAAGTTCCTTTCCCAGCCTTTCTTCGTGGCAGAGATCTTCACCGGCATGTCCGGCAAGTACGTGAAGCTGGAAGAAACCATCACGGGCTTCAACCAGATTCTCGCCGGCGAGCTCGACCACCTGCCCGAGGCTGCCTTCTATCTGGTGGGCAGCATTGAGGAAGCCAAGGCCAAGGCCGAGAAGATCGCTGCAGAAGCCAAGTGATCCCGCTGGGGGTGTGACATCACACCCCCACGCACTTGTATCCGCCGTCCCTTTCTCATACCAACTCCAGGTTCATGTCCCTCACCCTCCGCGTGCTGGCACCAGACCAGAACGTCTTTGATGGCAGCGCCGATGAGGTGATCCTGCCCAGCACCACCGGCCAGCTCGGCATCCTGCCCGGCCACATCTCNCTGCTCACCGCCATCGATGTNGGTGTGCTCCGNGTNCGCNCTGACGGAGCCTGGAATTCCATCGCACTGATGGGTGGTTTCGCCGAAGTGGATGCCGATGAGGTGACCGTTCTGGTGAATAACGCCGAACTGGGCAGCGCCATCGATGCCAACGCGGCAGAAGCCGAATTCCAGCAGGCCACCACAACCGTTGCTGGAATGGAAGGCCAGTCTGCTTCGCCCGAGAAACTCAAAGCCCAGCAGCAACTCAACATGGCCCGTGCACGCATGCAGGCCAGCAAGTCTGCAGATTGAGTGCATCAGCCAAACAATGCTGATCAATCAGCCGGGATGATTCCCGGCTTTTTTTATGACATCAAAAAGCCCCACCTGACGGCGGGGCCAAAGATCACAAAACGANGTCCAACCAATCAGGCGGTACCGCAGAAGGTGACATCGGGGAACTTGGCCTTGGCTTCGTCGAGGCTCTTGCCTTTGCCCTCTTCCTGCCAGTAGTTGATCACCTCTGTGGCCTGGTTGAGCACATCCACCCGCTCGTTATCGGTGATCCAACTCTTGCCTTCCAGCTCGGTCTTGAGCGTTTCCCAGGCATCTTCCCGGGGCCAGAAGAAGTAGGACGTCAGCGGGCTGGGTCCACCGCCCACGATCTGATCCACAGCCAGGGCGACGTTGTCGGGCAGCCAGAGAATCTTCAACAGGAAGCGACCCTCATCCGCCTTGGGGGTGTAGCCGGAAGGAACACCATCGGCGTCGATGGTGGCTGAGGCCAGAGCGGCGGCGGCGCCACGCAGCACCGGGCGACCCTCGCTTTCGCTGGCAGCAGGCTTGTCAGTGGATTCAGCGGTGTCAGCCTCCGCTGCCTGGGGTGCGCCTTCAGCCGCGGCGGCGGCCGGAGTCGCGACCTCCTGGTCAGTGGTGGCAGCGCCCTCGGAAACCGTCATGGTGTCTGCGCTCAAGACAGAATTTCAAACGACTAACCTACCAGCCGCTCCAAAACAAGCTTCTGAACACACCTTCGATCCTGCTGTTCGACATCGACGGTGTGATCCGGGATGTAGCAGGCAGCTACCGACGGGCCCTGCAGGACACCGTTGCCCACTACAGCGGTTGGCGACCCACGCCCACAGAGATCGACGGGTTGAAAGCNGAAGGGACCTGGAACAACGACTGGGACGCCAGCCTGGAGCTGCTGCGCCGCCATGGCGGCGCTATGCCCAGCCGGGATGATTTGATCGCGATCTTCAGCGGCTTCTACTTCGGAGGAGATCCCGACGGCGATCCCGCCGACTGGAACGGTTTCATCGGCGATGAGCCGCTGCTGGTGGATCGAGCTTTTTTTGACGCCCTGTCCGCCCAGGGGATTCGCTGGGGCTTCGTCAGCGGGGCGGAACCTCCATCGGCCCGCTTCGTGCTGGAACAACGGCTGGGCTTGATCGATCCACCTCTGATTGCCATGGGTGATGCGCCGGACAAGCCCGATCCCACTGGACTGATTCGCCTGGCCGAGCAGCTGGCGCGTGGCGAACAGCCCGCCTGGATCGGCTACATCGGCGACACCGTCGCGGACGTCCACACCGTGATCAATGCCCGGCAGCAACGGCCGGATCTTCCCTGGCAGAGCCTGGCAGTGGCGCCACCGCATGTGGCGGATGTTGAGGCGTATCACCGGCTGCTGCGGGACGCCGGCGCTGACCGCATCGTAGTCATCACGCGGGACCTGCTCCCGATGCTCCAGAACTCACATCCATGAGCGAAACGGTCGTCCAGAAGAACTCCGGTCTCGTCCCGCTGCTGCTGCCGATCCTGGTGGGGGTCGCGGCACTGGCATCGATTGAGTTCAGCAGTGTGATGGCCTGGTTGCTGGTGCAGCCCACCGCGACGGTGCTCACCGGTCTGGCCCTGCTCAGCGGCGTTGTGCTGCTGCTCTCCAAAAGCGTGGCAACCCAGGCGGACCGGGTCTCGGAACTGATCGGTCAGCCCTACGGCACCCTCGTGCTCACGGCAGCCGTGATGACGATCGAGCTGGCGCTGGTGGCCAGCACCATGCTCACGGGCGAATCCAACCCGACCCTGGCGCGGGACTCGATGTTTTCGGTGGTGATGATCGCCCTCACCGGCGTCACGGGTCTCTGCAACGTGGTCGCTGCTTTGCGACGGGGCACCCTCTGCGACAACGGCAAGGTGGACAAGAGCCAGATGGCCGCACCAAACCTGCTGGGGGCCCTCACTTACTTCGACCTGATCAGCACCATGTGCGTGCTGGCCCTGGTCATCCCCAACTTCAGCCGAAGTACCACCCAAGCCAACTTCAGCACCCCCGTGAATGTGGTGCTCTCGTTCGTGGCCATCGGGGTCTACGCCGTGTTCCTCACTGCCCAGATGGGGCGTTACAGCAACCTCTTCATCGAGCGGGACAGCCTGGTGGTCGNGGCGGAGACAGNCACNGAGGCCGAGNAAGACGCCAATGCCCTGCCGCTGTGGAAGGCNGCGGNCCTGCTGGTGGTGGGGTTGCTGGTGGTGTGCCTGATCGCCGAATCCATGGGTCAGCTGATCGAGACCGGCATCACCGATCTGGGACTGCCCACCTCCCTGGCCGGCGTGCTGGTGGCGATGCTGATCCTGGCGCCGGAGGCCCTGAATGCCGTCCAGGCCGCCTCCCACGGCGAAGTGCAGCGTTCGATCAACACCCTCTACGGGTCGGTGGTCGCCACAGTGAGCCTCACCGTTCCAGCGGTGCTCGTGCTGGGGGGAATCACCAACACCAATGTGATCCTCGGGCTTGAACCGTTCGAAATGGTGGTGCTGGCGCTCACCCTGATCCTCAGNTACCCCCACGCCCGACTCACCGGAATCGAAGGGATGATGAAACTGGTGATCTTCCTGTTCTGGATCCTGCTGCAGGTGGCCTGACGGTCAGATCAGGTCCGTTCCATGGCCGCCAGGCTTTTCTGGGCCGCCGCCGTGAGCACCTCATGGCCGCTGTCGGTCACGGCNACGTCGTCCTCAATGCGGATGCCNATNCCNTTCCAGCGGTCGTCGATGGCGGGCTGACCCTCCGGCACCGCCAGACGATCGCTCACATAGAGGCCCGGCTCCACCGTGAGCACGATGCCTGGCTCAAGCGCAGCCGGCTGTTCGCCGAGGCGGTAGGCGCCCACATCGTGCACATCCAGTCCAAGCCAATGGCCGGTGCGGTGCATGNAGAGGTGTCGGTAGTCGCCACGCTCGATGATGCCGTCGGCCTCNCCCACNAGCAGNCCCAGATCCACCAGNCCTTCCACCAGCACCCGCAGCGCAGTGGCATGAACAGCCTCGGCGGTCCCGCCGGGCTGCACCGTTTCAACAGCAGCCTGCTGTGCAGCCAGCACAAGGGAATAGAGATCCCGCTGTTCAGGCGAGAAGCGGCCGTTCACCGGGAAGGTGCGGGTGATNTCGCCGTTGTAGTANTCGCCGAGGGAGCAGCCGGCATCGATCAACAGCAGATCGCCGTCCTGCAAGGCAGCGCTGTTGGCCGTGTAATGCAGCACGCAGGCGTTGTCNCCACCAGCCACGATCGAGCCATAGGCCGGGCCGCGGGCACCGCTGCTGCGGAAGTGAGCCTCAATCGCCGCTTGCACCTCCGACTCGTTCATCCCGGGCTGGGTGATCGAGCGNGCCAATTCATGGGCTTCGGCGGAGATGCGGCACGCCTCCCGCATCCGCTCCAGCTCATGGGGTTCCTTGCGCAGGCGCAGCCGGTGCAGGATCGGTGTNGGGGCCACCAGGCCGAGAGCGGCAGCTCCGGANCGGGCATAACTGTCCAGCTGACGCCCCCAGGCCGACAGCACCAGGGGTTCCACGGCGGGATGCCGGCCGACCCGGAAGGCAATGGCCTCGGCACCGTCCAGATACTCCGGAAGCTTGGCGCCCAGCTGATCGAGGGGATGGGCGATGTCGGCGCCGTAATGCTCCACGGCACCTTCTGTGCCCCAGCGNAATCCGGTCCACACCTCCGCTGCAGGATCCTTCGGGTGCACAAACAGCACGAACTGCTCACCCTCGGGCCGATGCGGCAGCAGCAGCGCCACAGCATCGGGCTCATCGAATCCGGTCAGGTAAAAGAAATCACTGTCCTGNCGGAAGGGCCACTCGCAGTCGGCGTGGTGGGTGGCCAGCGCTGCCGCAGGAATCACGGCCGCCGCCGCACCCAGCTGCTCAAGGAAGCGCTGCCGCCGGCTGGCGTGGATGGTGGGGTTGAAGTCGTGCACGCCAGTGTTGGCCTCAGATGATCAGGATGGCAGCCCGGCTGGTGCTCCCGTTGAGCGTCGATACGATGACGGTCACTCCGGACTGTGATGGGCTCCGACCTCCTGGTGCTGCTNCTGCTGGTGCTGGTGGTGCTGCTGGGCTCGGCCCTNTGTTCCGGCGTCGAAGCNGCCCTGCTCACCGTCAACCCGATCCGGGTGCATGAACTAGCGGCCCGCAGCCGTCCGATCGCGGGCTCCCGCCGTCTGGCNAAGCTGCGCCAGCGCCTGGGCCGAACCCTGTCGGTGCTGGTGATCGCCAACAACGGCTTCAACATCTTCGGCAGNCTGATGCTGGGGGGCTACGCCGCCTGGGTGTTCGAGCAACGGGGCATCGGTGGCGCCGCCCTGCCCCTGTTTTCGGTGGGGCTGACGGTGTTGGTGATGCTGCTGGGGGAGATCCTGCCNAAGGCCCTCGGCAGCCGCCTCGCCCTGCCGGTGTCGCTGGCAGCCGCACCGCTGCTGCATTGGCTGGGACTGCTGCTCAGCCCGCTGGTGCTGCTGCTGGAGCGACTACTGCCGGCGATCACGGCGGAATCGGAGATCACCACCAACGAAGAAGAGATCCGCCTGCTGGCCCGGCTCGGCTCCCAGAAGGGGGAAATCGAGGCGGATGAAGCCGCCATGATCGGCAAGGTGTTTCAGCTGAACGATCTCACCGCAAGGGATCTGATGACGCCGAGGGTGTCGGCCCCAACCCTGGACGGCAGCCTCAGCGTGGAGGCCCAACGGGGCTTGCTGCTCGGCAACAACTCCCCCTGGTGGGTGGTGCTTGGCGATCAGGTGGACAAGGTTCTGGGGGTGGCCAACCGCGAACGGCTGCTGACGGCCCTGCTCGAGAACAGGGGGCTGCTGACACCGGTGGATTTATGTGAACCGGTGGACTACGTGCCGGAGATGATCCGGGCGGATCGGCTGCTGACGGGCTTCCGCCGCGACAGCAGTGGCGTGAGGGTGGTGGTGGATGAATTCGGCGGCTTTGTTGGGGTGATCGGAGCGGAGGCCGTGCTGGCGGTGCTGGCGGGCTGGTGGCGCAAGCCGGCAACATGAAAGCCATGGTGTCCATGCCCCCTGCCACCACCGAACGCTGCCGCCAGCTCCTGCTGCAGTGGCGGAAGCAGCTGATGCTCAACCGCCGTGAACGGGGTCTGCTGCGGGGAGATCTGACCCTGCTGGACCGTCAGTTGCAACGCCTCCAGGACGGGGTGCTGCGCATCGCTGTGTTCGGCCGGGTGGGTGTGGGCAAATCCAGCCTGATCAATGCCCTGGTCGGCCAACGTCTGCTGGCCACCGATGTGGCCCACGGCAGCACCCGCCGTCAGCAGGCCGTGGTGTGGCCCCTGGACGTGGCCGGATTGCAACGGGTGGAGCTGATCGACACCCCTGGCATCGATGAAATCGACGCCGCCGGACGGGCGCGACTGGCCTCGCGGGTGGCGATGGGCGCCGACCTGGTGCTGCTGGTGATCGACAGCGACCTCAGCCGTTGCGACCGCGAAGCCCTCGAGACCCTGCAGGCCAGCGGCAAGCCGCTGCAACTGGTGCTCAACCGCAGCGATCGCTGGCCCGAACAGGAGCTGCCGCAACTGCTGGNNAGCATCCGCAGCCGCCTGCCCAAACAGCTGCCGATCACCGCCGTGGCGGCCGCGCCCCGTCGACCCGTGCTCGATCGCGACGGCCGGGTGCGCAGCGAAACGGCGCCAGCCCAGGTGGAGGGGCTCAGGCAACGGCTGGTGGAGCAGCTGGATCGGGAAGGGGAGCTGCTGCTGGCCCTGCAGACCCTGCGCCAGGCCGACCAGTTCCAGCAGAGCCGCCAACAACTGCGGCTGCAGCAGTNCCGCAANCNGGCCCAGGGACTGATCGGCCGCTACGCCGCCNCCAAAGCCACCGGTGTGGCGATGAACCCGGTTCTGGCCATGGACCTGGCCGGTGGACTCGCCTGCGANACCGGGCTGGTGCTGCAGCTCTGCCAGCTGTATGAACTGCCGCTGACCCCTGCAGCCACCCGCCTGCTGNTGCTGCGGATCTCCAGCCAGAACGCCCTGCTGGGGGGCGTGCAANTGGGGCTGGGGATGTTGAAGCAACTGCTGCTGCTNCTGATCCCGGTCAGTGGCGGCGCCAGCCTGGCGCCGGCGGCNCCCGTGGCCCTCGCCCAGGCGGCCCTGGCCGTGCACGCCAGCCGCCGAACCGGTGCCCTGGTGGCCCGCCAACTGCTGACGATCCAGGGCGGACAGCCGGGTGCGTTGCTGCAACGTCTGGAGCAACGGGATCCGGTGGTCCGCCACTGGTTGCAACGCTGGCCCCGCAGCGGACGCCCGGACTGGCAGCCGTTGCTGCCCTGAATCCCATGCAGCGCATCGCTTTGCTGGGCACCAGCGCCGACCCACCCACCTGCGGGCATCAGGCCCTGCTGGAGGGACTGCTGCAGCTCTACCCCCAGGTGGCCACCTGGGCCAGCGACAACCCCCAGAAATCCCACGGTGCCCCCCTGGAGCTGCGCGCCCAACTGCTGCAGGCCCTGGTGGAGGAGATCAACGACCGGCGGCTGGAGCAGCACCAGCAGCTGAGCCACCCGTTCACGGTCCGCACGATCGACCAGGCAACGGCACGCTGGCCCGACGCGGAGCTGGTGTTTGTGGTGGGCAGCGACCTGGCAGCGTTAATTCCAGGATGGAAGTCCTCGGCTCAGTGGTTGAACCGCTGCCGGCTTGCCATTGCCCCCCGCAAGGGCTGGCCCCTCCGTGACCAGGCCCTGGAGCAGCTGAAGACGTTGGGGGCACGCATTGACTTACTCGAGCTGCAGCTGCCCGCCAGCGCCAGCTCAGCCCTGCGCCAGTCTCCCCAGCAACATCAGATCCCTGCATCGGTGTGGACGTTGCTGCTGCAGCACAATCTGTATGGACTGTCCCCCAGCCTCCGCTGATGCGCCTGGCCCTGGCCCAGCTCAATCCATTGGTGGGCGATCTGGAGGGGAACGCNGCCCGGATCATCGCGGCCGCCCGGGAGGCGAGTGCCCNGGAGGCGACGCTGCTNCTGACGCCGGANCTCTCGCTCTGGGGCTACCCGCCGCGNGATCTGCTGCTGCAACCGGCGCGGCTGGACCTGCAGAACACCGTGCTGAACCAGATGGTGGAACAGCTGGATGGCCTCTGCAGTGTGCTGGTGGGCGTGGCCCTGCCGGCCGAGGACGGCCGGGCCCCAGGGCTTTACAACGGCATGGCGTTGGTGGATCAACGGGGCTGGCGCGGGGTCGCCCGAAAGCAATTGCTGCCCAGCTACGACGTCTTCGATGAGCGGCGCTACTTCCGTCCGGGCGCGGGGCCTTGCCTGCTCACCCTGGCCGATGGCCTGCGCCTGGGGTTGACCATCTGCGAAGACCTGTGGGTGGAGGACGCCCTGCANCGGGANCGGCTGGNGGGNCCGGANCCGATCGCCNNCCTGGCANCGGAACGACCAGCCGGACCTACTGATCAACCTGGCAGCCTCCCCTTTTGATCCCACCAAACCCGCCCTGCGCCGGCAGCTGGCCGGCCAGGCCGCCCGTCGCCTCCAGTGCCCGGTGGTGTACCTCAACCAGGTGGGTGGCAACGATGAGTTGGTGTTCGACGGCGGCAGCATGGTGGTGGCGCCCGATGGCAGCACGGTGCTGGACCTGCCGCGCTTCCGCGAAACGGTTCAGGAGTGGGACACCGCGCCTCACACAGCAGTGGAGAGCGGCAGCCCGACAGCGTTCATCACGGCTCCGGTCACCATGGGCCGCGAGGAGATGCTGCTGCGGGCCCTCGTGCTTGGGGTGCGCGACTACGCCGGCAAATGCGGGTTTGAGCGGGCCCTCCTCGGACTCAGCGGCGGCATCGACTCGGCTCTGGTGGCGGTGATCGCTGCAGCTGCTCTCGGTCCAGATCAGGTGTCGGCGCTGCGGATGCCCTCCCCCTGGAGTTCGGCCGGTTCGCTCAGCGATGCCATGGCACTGGCTGATCGACTGGGCCTGGCCACCCACACCCTGCCAATCCAGGCGTTGATGCAAGGGTTCGACGCCAGCCTGACTCCGGCCTTGGGCGAGGAACCGCAGGGGGTGACGGCGGAGAACCTCCAGTCCCGGATCCGCGGCACGCTGTTGATGGCAGTGGCCAACCAACAGGGCCAACTGCTGCTCACCACCGGCAACAAGTCCGAACTGGCGGTGGGCTACTGCACCCTCTATGGCGACATGAACGGTGGCCTGGCGGTGATCGGCGATCTGTACAAAACCAGCGTCTTCGCGCTTTGCGACTGGCTGGACAGCGACGACGCCCAGACCTGCCGGGCTGAGCTGGGACTCCCGCGACAAGGGGAACTGGTGGGGGCCGCCATCCGCCTCAAACCTCCGAGCGCTGAGCTTCGGCCAGACCAGAAGGACAGCGACTCCCTGCCGGATTACCGCGAACTGGACCCCCTGCTGAAGGGGCTGATTCAGAAGCGCTGCTCAGCCGAGAGCCTGGTGGCCGCTGGCCATGACGCTGACCTCGTGGCTCGGGTGCAGCGCCTGCTGAGGCGGGCTGAGTTCAAGCGTCGCCAAGCCGCACCGCTGCTGAAGGTGAGCCCCCAGGCTTTTGGCAGTGGCTGGCGGCTACCGATTGCCGCCAGATGATGAAGAAAAGAAAAGCAAAAATTATGCTTATCGAATTCTCATAAAGTGATCTCATAGACCACTTATACTGTTGCTATATAAATTTAATCTTATTGATGCCCAAGTCATTATTCCAACTAAGCACTCAAGTAAATTTCACATCTTTTGTCCTTGGCGGACAAGATTGTTCGGAAATTGATTTAATCGATCCTTGCAAAACCAAGGAAGCAGGACCGCCTCTCCGACACATCCAAGGCTGTGCCTGCAACTCTTGCGCTGGATTACCTGAGGATCCCAGCAAAATCGTCTGGAACATCCCCCAAACGCGCAGCACAACATACGGAACAATTCAGCAACTCAGCAATTATCTGACCTCAGGTTATTGGACAGCGTCTGGAAGTTCGCCCAGAAAGTGGAATCTTGGCACNACAGGAACTGGAGCCAAGAATGGCACACTTACNGTAAANATGACCGGGGCCACCGACTGGCAGGGCNAGGGNGTTACTGATTCAAACGGCATTTCAGATGCTCGGAAAGCTGTTGCAAGAGCCGCATTNGAAGTTTACGAACAGCTTTTGGGCATTGATTTCGTTGAAACTACAAACAATAATGCAGACATTTTATTCACCGATAATGTTTTCGGAGATGGCGGNGCAAATAGTGCATTTTCGGGATCATGGACGTACAACAGCACTGGAGATATTGCTTACAACCGAATCAATGTCACTCCCGGTTGGNATGGAGGATCAAACGACGTAAATGGCGACTATGTTCTTCAGACATTCATCCATGAGATTGGCCATAGTCTCGGATTAGGTCATCAAGGCAACTATAATGGGACTGGCGATTTCAGTACACAAGCTGTTTTCGCCAATGATTCATGGGACATGTCGATTATGTCCTACTTCTCTCAGAGCACGAATCCAAATACTTCAGCCTCATACTCATTCATTCCAGTTTTGATGAGCGCAGATGTCATCGCGCTCGACGACCTGTACAACACATACGGTTACGGGATAAACAATTCATTTACTGGCAATACTATCTACGGTTTCAACACAAATATTTTGTCTTCAACCAGTTCCGCGTGGAACGCAATGAGCTCTTTACTCTCAATAGATTCTAGCACTTGGGGTTCTTCATTCACCATTACTGACGGAAGCGGTACCGACACAATCGATCTCAGCGGTTACTCCAGCAATCAGAGTCTTAACCTTCAGGCAGCAGCAAAAACCGATACGACGCTTATTGCTTCAACAGTCGGTGACTATTCATTCAATAAACAGAATCTTTTTATTGCACCTGGCACGGTGATTGAAAATGCTAGCGGCGGCAGTGGCGACGACGAGATTACAGGCAATACCGCTGACAACAGCATCAAGGGCAACGCCGGAAACGACACACTCTCTGGTAGTACTGGCAGCGACACTCTCGAAGGTGGCTCAGGCAATGATCTGATCAATGGAGGCCTCTTAGGTACTGATATTGCGGTCTTCAGCGGCGTCCTCAGCGACTACAGCTTTACAGGAAGTAGTCGGATTGGCCGCTACACAGCAGTCGATCTGCGCAGTGGTTCAACGGATGGCACCGACACCCTGGTTGATATTGAGCGTGTGCGATTTGCAGGATCAGGTGAAGAAGTACTTATTTCTCAACTTATAAATCCCTACTCCACAATACACACAGCTGGTTCTGTCGCCTTCCAGAAATCTTCCGGCAGTGGCCTCTATGCCGTCTCAGTCAATGGTGGCAGTCCAATCGCNATTACCAATGGNGGTNCACAGATTTATGAAGGNATCTANGNAGGCTGGCAAACCCTCGCTGCTGCAACGATCAATGGTGTCAACACCGTGCTGTGGAAAAACACCTCAGCCAACCGTCTGCACACATGGTCTCTCGACAGCAACTGGAATTATGTGAGCAACCAGGACTGGGTGGATCCGAACTCCGCTGATGCCTTTGCCTTTGAAACCAACTTCAATCTGGATCTCAACAGCGATGGAACGATTGGCAACCCACTATCTTTAACAGATCCAAGTCTAGAACCCCGCTACAGTGATCAATGGCACCTGCACGACTCATCATCAGGCGGAGCAAATGTAGTTACTGCATGGTCATTAACAAACAACTCCGGCAACAACATCTATGGGACAGGCATTCACATCAACATCATTGACGATGGTATCGAGAAAAGTCATGCCGATCTGAGCACTAATTATATCTCTGAATCGAGCTATGATTATGTAGGAGGAGATAGCGATCCGACCCCACCCCCCAGCAGTAGCCATGGAACATCCTGCGCAGGAGTCGCGGCAGGATATGGACACAATGGCGTTGGAATTACCGGCGCAGCCCCAAACGCCAACCTTAGTGGACAACGACTGCTTGGAGCGGGCACAGCAACCAATGAAGCCACTGCACTGACGCGCACGCTGAATGCTGTGGATATCTACAGCAATAGTTGGGGTCCCACCGACAATGGCACGCTGCAGCCAGCACCTCCTCAGGTTCTTGCTGCACTTGCAAATGGCACAACAAATGGACGAAACGGTAAAGGAGCGATCTACACTTGGGCAGGTGGGAATGGGAGAACCAGTAAAGACAATTCAAATTACGACGGATATGCCAACTCACGTTATGTGATATCAGTGGCTGCAACCAGTAACTTAGGCACGTTTTCTTCGTACAGCGAACCAGGCGCCAATATCATGGTTAGCTCTCCGTCCAATGGTGGAACGGATGCAATCACAACCACAAGCACCAACAACGCATATACAGACAACTTTAGCGGCACATCCGCAGCCACTCCGTTGGTATCGGGAACCATCGCCTTGATGTTAGAGGCTAACCCCAATCTTTCTTGGCGGGACGTCCAGCACGTTCTGGTGAACAGCTCTGACGTCGTCGACAGCAGCAACAGTGGATGGTTCACCAATGGAGCTGGTCATGAGTTTAGCCACGACTACGGATTTGGGCGTATCAATGCAGGTTCAGCTGTCACATTATCCAAAACCTGGAGCAATGTTGGATCAGAAGTTTCCCACTCAGCCAGCATCAATCCAGGCACGCCCATTCCTGATGCAGGAGGTGGCTCAATCAGCAGCCAGATCAACATTACCCAGGACATTACGATTGAATCAGTGGAGATTCCAATCCAGTCTGATCACACCTATGCTGGTGACTTGACGATTACGCTTAGATCGCCGGCAGGAACAACGGCCATCCTCAGTGAGGGCAATCGCCGAGACACAAACACACTCAATTTTACTTTCAGTGCCAAGACATTTTGGGGAGAAACAAGCCAAGGTAACTGGACACTTACCATTGAGGACTTGGCGCGCGATGACACAGGCACTCTAAATAGCTGGGGTCTAAATGTGTACGGAACCAGAGGTTCCAACTACAGAACAACCACAACGAATCAGATTACCGATCTTGAAACCAAGCCTTTCCAAGGCTCTTCAGGCTTGACCTACGCCTCAAAAGAAGCACTACAGGAGATTGAAGGCCTGTCCAGCTATCTGTCACACATCGAGGAGATCCTGGATCAATCACCTGACAAGGCAACAGGTGATTGGGTGATCGGGACCCAGGGGTTGAAAGGTCGTGTCATCCGTGAATCGAATCTGGGTAATCCCATCAAAATTGCAGCAGAGAGTACTCAGGTCAACAAGAAAAACTTCGATGCAACATTGCGAACCTTTGCTGTGGACTCAGAACTTGAATCCGAGTCTTTCATCGCCCAAAGTCTCGATTCTTTAAACGACAAAATGATCTATGCCTATCCCGAAATGTTGCACGACACAACAACGCGCAGCCTGATCCCTTCATTTGAGTCCAATCTCTAGCTGAGTTAGGCGCCTCGCCCTGTCAACCGACTCTGTAATGCCTTCTGGCGGAGTGACGCCGGCGGAGCCACATTGAAGGAACCTCCTTCCGCCCCCAATGGCAGCCTCCGTCCTTACGGCCCCGATGGCCAGCATCGGTGTGCCCAGGGAAATCAAGGCCGATGAGCAACGGGTGGCCCTCACCCCCGATGCCGTGCGGGAACTGATCAGCCAGGGGCTGGAGGTGCGGATCGAGGCCGGGGCAGGNGCGGGAGCCGGNATCGGCGACGAGGCCTTCGCCGCNGCNGGAGCCCAGCTGGTNAGCCGTGAGGACGCCTGGGGCGCCCATCTGGTGGTGAAGGTGAAGGAGCCGCAGAGCGAGGAGTTCGGCTTCCTGCGGGACGACATGGTGCTGTTCACCTACCTGCACCTGGCCGCCTATCCNNAGGTGGGAGAGGCNNTGCTCNANGCNGGCACCGCNGCCATNGCCTACGANACNGTGCANCTNGAGAACGGNAGCCTGCCNCTGCTGGCACCGATGAGNGANATCGCNGGGCGNCTGGCNGCNCAGGTNGGAGCTCACCTGCTGGAGAAGCCCCATGGCGGTCGCGGAGTGCTGATGGGCGGCTGCACCGGCGTGCAACCGGCCCGGGTGGTGGTGCTCGGGGCCGGCACCGTGGGCTGGAATGCCGCCAGGACCGCGGCAGCCATGGATGCCGAGGTGCTGCTGCTGGACCGCTCACCCCAGCGGTTGCGCAGCCTGGAAGCGGATCGCCGAGGCCGGCTAATGAGTGTGGTCAGCAGCCGCGGCCTATTGGAACGGCTGGTGCCAACAGCTGATCTGGTGATCGGTGCCGTGCTCACCCCTGGCGGTCGGGCCCCGACCCTGGTGGATGAGGGGATGGTGCAGCAGATGCGGGGCGGTTCGGTGATTGTGGATGTGGCGATCGACCAGGGGGGCTGCATCGCCACCAGCCGCGAAACCACCCACACGGATCCCACCGTGAGCATCCACGGGGTGCAGCACTATGCGGTCGGCAACATGCCGGGCGCGGTGCCGTTCACCTCCACCGAAGCGCTGGTGAGCGTCACGCTGCCCTACATCCTNGGCATCGCCGGNCGNGGNCTNGAGGANGCGGTCACCGAACGGCCGGAACTGCNCTCCGGCCTGAACACGGTGCAGGGCTCGGTCTGCCANCCCGGCGTCGCCAAGGCCCTCGGNNTGCCGCCGCGNCACCCGATGGCCTGCTTGCGCTGATTTAGCACGATATCTTAGCGATTAAGAAACGCAATCGATACTAAATCGTGCCTTCATCATCAACCAGATCGACGGCCCGGATGTAGAGCCAATCGCCTTCAGGCTGCCCATCCCTGCGCTGGAACAGGGAGGTTTCGCGCAGCACTCCGCCTTTGTAACGGGCCTCGAACTGCACAGTGCCGTCCAGGTCCCCGCCTCCCCCACCGCTGACGGCAGTGATCGAAAGCCCCTGCCATCGGGTCTGGCGGCAACTGCGCTGCAGCTCGCGCCGGCGCTGGGACGCCAGCCGATGGGGCTCGGGATGGGTGGCGATCAGGTAGTCCACCTCCCCCCGTGCGAAAGCGGAATAACGGGATCGCATCAGCTGCTCAGCCGTGAGCGCACGTTGCTCACCCCGGTGCAAGGGGCCGCAGCAACGGCCATACAACCCGCCACCGCAGGGGCAAGGGTCCTGATCCGCCGTCGCCCCGAATCCTTTCGGCATCAGTCCAACAACATCAGTTGAGCTTCTCCAAACCTGGCAGCGGCCGGCTCAGTGATGCCGGCGCCAAACCCTCGCGCAGGGCCAACACCAGACCGGCAGCTTCGGCATAACTGGCGGCAGGATGCACCCCACTGCGAATCCCCAGGGATTCCGCTGTCACCGACAGCAGCGAGGGGTTGACCACGCTGATCACCGGCACCCGGCGCTCCAGGCAGGCCAGCACGGCCTCGCCGCCGAGAGCTCCGTCCGGCACCACCACGGCACCCAGCTGATCGGCCCTCAACCCATCGGCCCCCACCATGCCCTGCCCGCCGGGCACCAGATCCGGCGCCCGGCTCAGACCCACCAGGACGCAGGCCAGAAAGGTGTAGCCCAGCTCTTCTCCGGCAGCGCGAGGATCCAGATGTGGGTCCAGCGGAAGCGGCGCCAAGGCCGGCGCATGGGCACAGGGAATCTGCAGGTGTTGCACCAGCAGGTGGCTGATCACCGCTTCGGCCCCAGCCAGGGCATCGACGCCATTGCCGGCGCGGTAGGCCGCCAAGGCATCACTGTGGGGATCCTCCGGGAAGCGGGCCACCACGGCAATGGCCGTGGCCCCAGCCGCCTGGAGCCGCTCACCCGCCCGCAGCAAGGCATCAACGCCATCCAGCGTGCCCCAGCTGGCGCCACTGCCCCCCTGTTCCAGGTGAACTCCAAGGGGCGCATCCGTCGTCAGCACCGGTCCGATCTCAAGCCCCAACGTGGCGCGACAGCCCTCTGCCACCTGGATCTGGCGTTGAGCCAGTTCCGGCTCGATGCCGGCATCGAGCAACAACCCGATCCGCTGGCGCCTCACTGGCCGCAGGTCCCAGGCACCAACGGCAAAGCGATCCAGGGCGTAGCCCTCCACGTAATGAATGCGGGGGTCGCTCCAATACAGGGCGGCCCCGTTCATCACGTTCGGGTGGGTGATCAGGCATCCGCTCGCCGCCGCCAGCAAGCGAGCACTGGGCATGGCGTCTCCGGCATAGCCGCCGATGGCGCAACCGATGCCCGTCGGCACCAGCATCAGCACCGGCAGCGCCGCCGCACTCATGGCTGAACCGCTGCTTCCTGCTCAACAGCCAAACCCACCTGAACAACTGCTTCCATCAGAACAACGGCCTCCAGCTGAAGCCAACGCTGACCGGCGGAATCGTTGTTGACCGCTGTGATTGCCCAGCGGAGCAGCTGGCCATCCGGCTGAAGCTGCTGACGAACCCATGCACCCAACCGTTCTGCCGGCACCCCCTCAGGCCAGAGCAGCTGACGCTCCAGGCGACGCAGGTTCACTTCTGGTATTGCCCAAATTGCGCCTCGTACAGGGCATCCTCCTGACCGGCTTTCAAGCTGAGATCAGCACGGGGGAAGGCCACACAGAGCAAGGCGTAACCCTGTTGCTGCAGATCCGCCTTCACCCCCATGGCATCAGGCTGATCCACCGACCCTTCGCTGATCAGCGCGGCACAGGTGGTACAGACGCCGGAACAACAGGAACTGGGCAAAGCAACCCCGGCGGCTTCCGCCGCATTGAGCACGGTCTGATCGGCACGACAGCTGAAGCTGTGGGTGGTGCCTTCAAACTCGGCGCGGACGGTGTAGGTGGCCACGTCGGACATGCCGGGTGTCAGCTCGGATGAGGCGGCATTCTCTCAGGTGGCCTGCGAAACCTGGGCCGCCCAGTGCGATGGATGGGGCGCCAGGTATTCCGGCGGATCCCCTTCAGCAGGCGCGGTGAGAGCGAAATCAAAGCTGATCGAACAGCGCAACGCCTCCGGATCGGCATTGGGGAGCACGCTGTGGTCCAGCCGGGAGGGGAACAGCACCAGGAGACCCGGTTGCGGCGCCAGGTCCCAGTGGGCCTGGTTGAACGGATGATCCGCTGCAATCGGCCCTGCGTGACCGACGGCCAGTCCTGGCACCAGTTCATTCGGCTGTGCCGCGGCATGGATGCGCAGCACGCCCTCCTCGCCTGATCCGGACCCACTCAGGTAGAGCACCGCACTGAGATGGGCATTGGGGTGGTGATGACGGCCCACCGCCTGATCCCAGTCGCTCAGCACCGGCCAGCAACGCTGAATGTGCAAGGCCACCCGGGCGCGATCAAAGCCGATGCCATCCAGATAGGCCCAGACCTGGTCCACCACCTGTGCGACTAAGGGCGAGAAGGCTGGATGGTGATGCAATTGCCAGACGCCGTTGAGATCACCGGTCCAGGCGCAACCTTCGCCGGGGTTGCCCGTGACCTCCCCCCGCAGAGACAGGAGGAGCTGCAGATGGGCAGCCAGCTCGAGCGGATCGAGCTGAAGCTGAACCGTGGCCACCACCGTCGGAAAAATTTGATGA
>NHIA01000025.1 GCA_002170825.1 Cyanobacteria bacterium TMED177 | reverse complement strand
CGCACCGTGGTGATGCCTCCACCCTCTCCAAGGCCCGCTTGCTCGAGCTTGCGGCGCAAAGTGAGCACCTGTGTGTCCACGGATCGCGGGCCACCACTGAATGGCGGCCAGGCCATACGCAGCAATTCCTGCCGGCTGCGGACCAGACCTGGTGGCATCAGCAAAGCGCAGAGCAGGGCAAATTCTCGGGGGCTCAGCTCAACCGGCTGATCCCGCAGCGTCACCTGACGCAACAGCAGATGGACTTCCAGCGGGCCAACGGTGACCCGTTCCTGCAAGCCGTTGTGGCCACGCTTCAGCAGGGTGCGGCATCGCGCTGCCAGCTCTTCCAGACCGAACGGTTTGCGCAGCACATCATCAGCACCGTCATCGAGCAGACCAACAACCGGGTCGGCTCCGCTGCGTGCTGTGAGAACAATGACAGGGCAGCGCAGCTGATCTGCAAGGCGCAGCGCTGAACTTTGTTCAAGGATCTCGGCACTCACCAGCAGATCAGGTGATTGGTCCTGACACACGTCAAGGGCATCGGCTGCTCTGCCGACTGCAGCCGTGAGATGTCCGTCCTGACGCAACCGTTGAACCAGCACGGTGCGCAGCGTGGGGTGGGGCTCAACCACGAGGACGCGTGATGGCTCCTGTCCTGTCCCGGATTGGGGCATGATCAGCGAGTCAGCGCTCGGGGCGCTGGATTCAGCTGTGATGTCGCGGGGGGTTGAGGTCACTGGTTCAGGCCAGGCGCAACTACGCTAATCGCAAATTCCCCTCAAGCTGGTAGCAGAGGCAGCTGTCTCAACCGATGACGTCCTTAGACGACCCCGAAGCCATCCGTCATTTTCAGTCCCTGTGCGATGCCTGCCAGGAGCTGACAACGCGGTATCACTCCCCTTCAGAGTTGCGTTTGTACGCCGATGGTTATCTGCATGCACTGCGCCGCAGCGGCAACCTTGATCCGCGACAGCAGCATCGTTTGGAGCAGCTGATCGACCGCTGGATCATGGACCCGTCAAGCTTTATCGGTCCTGACGGGGATGTCAGCACGTTGTATCTGCGACATCCC
Organism: Cyanobacteria bacterium TMED177; assembly: GCA_002170825.1. GTDB lineage: Bacteria > Cyanobacteriota > Cyanobacteriia > PCC-6307 > Cyanobiaceae > Parasynechococcus. The sequence continues at coordinate 28,323 of NHIA01000025.1, read as the reverse complement.
CAAGGTTATTGATCAGCTCGCAAGTGCGATTTCAAGTTTTTCCTTGAGTTCACCGGCGTTGTACATCTCGATCAGAATGTCTGACCCGCCGATGAACTCTCCGTTCACATACACCTGTGGAATGGTGGGCCAGCTGGAAAATTCTTTGATTCCCTGACGAATCTCCATGTCTGAGAGGACGTCAAAGGTCTCGAAGCTCACCCCCAACGAGTGGAGGATCTGCACCACATTGTTGGAAAACCCGCACTGGGGCATCAACTTGGTGCCTTTCATGAACACGAAGATCGGACTGGATCCGACCAGGGTCTCGATGCGGGAGCGTGTGGAGTCGTCCATGCGGATGGGTTCAGTTGCTGGGGGAGTCAGTCGGGACGGCGGTGGTTAGGGCCAGGGCGTGAATGGCTTCACTGGCCAGCTCCTGCTGCAGTGCGCCGTACACGAGCTGATGCTGGCTGATCCTCGACAGCCCTTCAAAGGCAGCGGACACGACGCTCACCTGCAGGTGGTCGCCTCCGCCGGTGAGGTCCTCCACTGTCACCCGGGCATCGGGAATGGCGCTCTGAATGGCGCTTTCAACGGCGTCCGGCTGAACCATGGGGAATGACGACCTGGTCGGATTGATGCTGACAGAAGGGGATGGGAGTCTGTTGATTGCTTCAGTTCGAAGCGGGAGCTGCTCCTTTGAATTCCGTGTCCACAAAGCCGAGCTCCAGCAGGCTTTGGTAGGCCTTGCGGCCCTGGGGTTGCGCAGGTGTCATCAGCTTGACGACTTCCACCAGCACGGGGACGGCCACTTCGGGTTGGTTCTGGCGGCGGAACAGGGCGGCAAGTCGCAGGTTGGCTTCCGCAAGCAAGCCCAGGGCCTCACGGCCCTTGGTGTCCATCTCGCGAGGAATCCGGGCATCCAATCCACGGAATGCGCCGCTCAGATCGCGGTAAAACGCGAGCAGCTGTTTGGCAGCCTTACGAGCCCCGTCGTATTCCTTACGGGCCGTCTCCAGATTTCCTGAAGCTGCTGCCGCATCACCACGGGCGATCATCGAGCGCACCGCAGCAGGGTTGAAGCCATTGACGCTGCTCGCCAGCACTCGATCACCCGAGGCTGCCTCCTGAGCCACAACTGGGGTTGCAGCCAGACCCAAGCTCGCCATCAGGGCGGCAGCGGTGAGCAGGGAACGACAACCCATGGGGCGAAGAAGTTTTAAGACGCGGACTCTAAAAGGAGTTAATAGGCCTGCCCACTGCCTCACGGGCCGCTTGTTCAGCCGCATGCATGCAATGGGCGAGGTGCTGATTGAACCGCATCCCGGCGGCGCGGTCACCTCCGTCCGGCACGGTCATCGGCGCGCCGAAGCAGAGGGCTGCGCGGCCGAAGGGCCTGGGCGGTGCATCGCTGTAGCCGATGCCGATGGGAACAATCGGAACGTGCACCCCCTGGCGTTGCGCGAGCTGCGCCAGGCGCACAAGGCCTTGATGCAGACGAATGGGTTTGTCCTTTCGTTGGATCTGGCCCTCAGGGAACATGACCAGTTGCTGCCCGGCTTGAAGCAGATCAATCGCGAGCCTCAGGGTCGTCATCGAAGGACGGCGCTGATCCACTGGAAAGCAGCCCAGCCGCTTGAGAAACCAACCTTGCAGTCCTCGCATTTCGGTGGTGGTGACCATGAAGCGACAATCACGGCCGGTGACGCGTCGACCGGCCGCCATCGGCAGCATCAGCGCATCCCAACGGGCCCGGTGGGTGGGTGCCAGCAGAACGGGTCCGCTGTGGGGCAGGTGATGGGGGTTGAGAACAATCCGATGCCTGAACTGCAGTTTCAGGGTGATGTCCTGGGTCACCAGCATTGCCAGAGGCGCCCAGCGCGGGTCAATGCCCACCTGCAGAGTGGATTCGCGGTGTGTCAGATCCGCTGACAACGGGCTGATGCTCGAGAGGGTGAGGCGAACTTAAGGCCATCGCTGAGCTGCATAAGATCCGCTCAGACAGACGTGTTTATGGCCAGTCTCGGGGTCAACATCGACCACATCGCCAACATCCGCCAGGCACGCCGAACCGTGGAACCGGATCCGGTTCCCTTCGCGTTGTTGGCCGAGCTCGGTGGTGCTGATGGCATCACAGTTCATCTCCGTGAAGACCGTCGTCACATCCAGGATCGCGATGTTGAACTGCTGCGTCAGACCGTGCGCTCCCGCCTGAACCTGGAAATGGCAGCGACGCTAGAGATGGTGGAGATCGCCCTGGCCGTCGGTCCGGACATGGTCACCCTTGTGCCAGAGAAGCGAGAGGAGGTCACCACGGAGGGTGGATTGGATGTGGCTGGGCAGTTGAGCGGGCTGACCCCAATGGTGGATCGGCTGCAACAGCAGGGCATTCCCGTGAGCCTGTTCGTTGATGCTGAAACCAGCCAACTGGAGGCCTGCCGCAGCAGCGGTGCCCGCTGGGTGGAACTGCACACCGGGACCTACGCCGAGGCGCCCTGGACGGAGCAGCCCCACGAGCTGGCACGTATCACGGAGGGTGCTGCCATCGCACGGCAGATGGGGTTGCGGGTGAATGCCGGCCATGGCCTCACCTATCAAAACGTTGAACCGATCGCAGCCATCCCTGGGATGGAGGAACTGAACATTGGCCACACGATCGTGGCCCGCGCCGTCGCCGTTGGTCTGCAACAGGCCGTGCGGGAAATGAAGGCCTTGGTTCAGAATCCCCGCCTGGATCCTTTGTTTGGACAAGCGCTCGGATGACCGCCTATCACTTCGTCGCCGCCAGCGAGCAATTTCTCACCGTTGAGGAGCCGTTGGAGGAAGTGTTGCGGGAACGTCGGCGCAACTACGCCGAGAACGGCAAGTCCATTGATTTCTGGCTGGTGCGCCAACCGGCATTCCTGGAAAGCGAAGACCTGAACGAGATCAATGGACGTCTGCCCAAGCCGGCAGCTGCTGTGGTCTCCACCGATTCCACGTTCATCACCTTCCTCAAACTTCGACTGGAGTATGTCCTCGAGGGTCGTTTCGAAGCGCCTTCAAGCCAAATTCCGGATGCACTGGCCAGCAGCGTCGGATGAACCGCAGTTCTCTTCCCATCAATCAGCGCATCGCCCTGTTGGTCCAGGCCCTCGACGGTGCTGAAAAAACCAACAAGGCTCTGGCCACATGCCCGGATGGAGATGCCATGGTCGACATCCTGCTGGGCGCGTCCGCAAAGCTCGGCCTTGGCCTTACCCGTCGTGATCTGCTGGAAACACCACCGATCCGTGACTGGATCTGGTTCAAAAACAACGACCCCCTTGTGACGGTGGGCGACGCGAAACCTCGCTACCGCCGTGAGCAGCGGCCGGATCAAGCCTCTGAAGAGGTCAAAACCCGTCGTAAATTCCTTGGTCTCTTCTGACAATTATTCGCATTTAGGTCAGAATCCGGCTGCTTGTTCAGGATTTGTGCAACCCCTGCGTTCACGCCACTGGGTGATCGGCGATGTGCACGGCTGCCATACGGCATTGGTTGCACTGTTGGCCGTGCTGCCCAGTCAGGACCATCTGGTCTTTTGTGGCGATTTGATCAACCGGGGCAGTGGGATTGAGGCCACCATGAATCTGGTGTGGAGCCTCGTGNCGCTTCGGCGTGCCACCTGGTTGCGAGGCAATCACGAGCAGGCGCTGATCGAAGCGCTGGAATCCCGAGGCGAGGACGCGCACGTCGCATTGCTCNAGATCGACACCTATCGGCAGCTGGGGGATGGGCTGGCGCGGCACTGGCTGCATCGCCTCAATCACCTGCCTCTGCTTTATCGCGCTGATGGTTGGTGCGCCACCCATGCCGGATTCAACCGTGCTGGTGATCCGGATCTCTCCATTCGGGAGCCGTTCTGGGACAGCTATGACGGGCGCTACGGCNTTGCCGTGGTGGGGCATACGCCACGACCGAGGGTCGAGCGGCATGGACGCATCGTGCTGATTGACACCGGTGCGGTGCATGGCGGCTGCCTTTCTGCGTATTGCCCGGAGACCGATGCNGTGGTGCAGGTTCTGGGGCCGACGTGTGAGCCGGATCGGCAATGGCACCAGNCGGACGAGCGCGCGGGCGAGCCGGCCCTTTTCGGTGGGGATGGCGCCTGTTGCTGAGGCTGTACCGCAGCAACAGGGCTGAATTTCTGGCGGCACTGCTGGCTCGTCAGTTGTTGGATGAACCGCCGGGGCCTCTGGAGACGGTGGATGTGATGGTGAACACCTGGCCCACCAGTCGCTGGTTGGGTGAGCAGCTCGCGCAGGCCAACGGAATCAGNTCGCTGATTCGGTTTCCTTTTCCCGGCAGTCGCTTGCGTCAGCTGGTGGCGCGCATTCTCGATTTGCCGCTCGATCAGGAGGATCCCTGGCGGGCCGGTCGTCTGGTTTGGACCCTGCTGGATCAATTGCCGGATCTGCTCACCCAGCCTGAGGCCTTGCCTTTGCGTCGCTGGCTGGATGAGCGGGAGTCGGGGACTTCCACTGGCCTGAGCCGTGATCGCTGGCAGCTGGCACGGTCCATTGCCGATGCCTTTGATGACTACGGCCTGTACCGCCCCGATCTTCTGGCCCATTGGCGCGCCCTACCCAAGGCGCGGATTGACGATTGGCAGCCATTGCTCTGGCGCTCGATCGCCGATGTGATCCCCCAGCAGCCTTTCGGGTTGCAGGTTCGCCGGGCCGTGGAGCTGTTGCGCGACACGGACCGACCGATGGATGGACTGCCGCAGAGGCTTCGCCTGTTCGGGATCAGCGCATTGGCTCCGGTGCAGGTGGAGTTGATTCAGGCTCTATCCGGCTGGCTGGATGTGGAGGTGTACCTCCTGACGCCCTGTCGTGATCTGTGGCAACGCTGCGGCAACAGGCGTCAGCAACTGGGTGATGCCTGGAACGCTCCCCCGGATGGCAGCTGGTTGCTGGAGGCACCGCGCTTGGAAGCCTGCCTGGGGCGGATGGGGGCTGAATTCCAGCAGCTGTTGGAGGGATCCGGCGAGACCCAGCTGGGGGAGGTCAGCGGTGGCGATCTGTTCGCTGATGCCATGGCCATGGCATCAGCACGCGGGTCAACTCCAACCCTGCTGGAGCAGTTGCAGACGCAACTGGTGGATTCGGAATCTGCGGTACCGATGGTTCGCGATGTTCAGGACCGATCGCTGCTGTTTCAGGCCGCTCCGGGGCCATGGCGCGAAGTGCAGCTGGTGCGTGATCGCATCCTTCAGTGGCTGGCGGCTGACCCGCAGCTGGAGCCCCGTGACGTTCTGGTGATGACGCCACAGATCGAACGTTACGCACCGTTGCTCAGTTCGGTTTTCAACGACGTGGATGCCATTGGTATCCAGTTGCCGTGGCGCCTGACAGACCGCACTCAGCACAGCAGCCCAGGCCTTTCGATGGCGATGCTGGGATTGATCGAGCTGGCGTCGGGTCGCGTCACGGCGTCCGGCCTGGAGCGTCTGCTGTCCAATCCCGCCTTGCAACGTCAGCAGGGCATGACGGCAGACGACTGTGCAGCGATCACAACAGTGCTCCAGCGCACNGGGTTTCGCTGGGGCCTGGATGCCGATGAACGCGGTGGGGAGGACACCCACAGCCTGCGCTGGTGCCTGGATCGATGGTTGCTGGGTCTGGTGCTTCCAGCAAATCCTGGACTCGCTCCGGGCGGCGCCGCTCCTTACCAGCAGGATCTGGATCCGGACCGATTGCAGGTGTGGTGGGGTTTGCTGGATCGGNTGGGGAGCTGGGTGGCGGAGTTGCGGCGGCCCACGGATTGCACAGGCTGGGTGGAGCGTCTTCAGCGCCTTCTGCAGGGTCTCTTCGGCGACGGTGGGGCTTGGAGCAGCGAACGGGAGAGCTGGCTCAAGGCCCTCGAGGATTGGCGTGATCGTGCTGGCTCATGCGTTCTCGATCTCGATGCAGCTGTGGCGCTGGAGGTGCTGGCTGAGGCGCTGTCNGTGGACAGCGGTCGCTTCGGGCATCGCAGTGGTTCCCTCACGGTGAGTGCTTTGGAACCGATGCGAGCCATTCCCCACAAGGTGATCGTGTTGATGGGTCTGGATGGACGTGATTTCCCGCGGCAAAGCCGACGACCTGGATTCCACCTGCTGGAGCAACGCCGCTGTCTCGGTGATCCCAGCACCAGTGATCAGGACCGCTATGTGCTGCTGGAGGCCTTGATGTCNGCCCGTTGCCATCTNTTGATCAGCTGGTGCGGCCGAAATGAACGCACGGGGGAATCCATGCCGCCAGCTGCTCCGATCGAGCAGTGGCTCAGCTTGCTCCACCAGCAGCTCCCGCCCGAACAGTGTGNGGGGTTGCTGCTGTCTCCTCCGCCCAACCCCTTGGATCGCGGCAACTTCAACGCCAATGAGCCGTTGAGCTGTGATCGCCGACAACTGGACGCGCGTCGTTGTCTCGATCAGTCCCGCCCTCAACCTCTGCAAGGTCTTGCCCTTCCGCTGCGCTGGTCGCCACCGGATGGGCCAGGGGGGGATCTTCCTCTGGAGGATCTGCAGCAGTGGATGACACACCCCCAGAAGGCATGGCTGCGTCATCGGGATCTTGATGTGGGGGAGGGCATCGACGCCGTGGACGATCTGGAGTCCCTGGAGCTGGATGGCTTGCAGCGTTGGCAGCTGTTGGATCAGCAGCTGCTTGAACAGCTGCCCGAGNCCGATCCGCCCGACTGGGGAACGCGTTTGCTGGGCCAAGGCCTCCTCCCTTACGGATCAGGGGCACAGCTGGAGCAGGACGCGTTGCTGGAGCGTTGGCAAGCCCTGGCCAGGCAGGTGGCGCTGCTGGGTCCGGTGCGATTGGAACGGCGACAGCTGGGCGACAGCTGTTGTTCCCTTCTCTTCGCGGGCGGGACCCAGGTGGTGGTGCAGGCCGGGAAACCCAGTGCCCGTGGTGTGATGCAGGCCTGGCTGCAGCACCTGATGCTTTGCGCGTCAGGGGATTCACCCGAAGGCAGCGCCCTGATCGGTCGCAGCACCAACAAGGCCGGTGCGGAACGTCTGCTGCACTGGCATCCGCTGGCGGTCGAGGAGGCGAATCAGCTGTTGCAGGATCTGCGGTCCATGGCGTGTCACGGTCTCCGGGAGTGCTGGCCCGTACCCCCAAGCAGCGGCTGGCAACGGGTGTGGCATGAGCAGCGCAAGGCCGGCAGCGGCGATGTTCAGTTTCGCCGGGCGTGGCAGGACGAAGGTCTCACCCCCGTGATGCGGCTCTGTTTCGGGAGCGAGACCAAGGCGGACCAGCTGCTGGANGCTCCTGGATTTGAGCAGGCATCACAGCGTCTCTACGGACCACTGATGAAGGCCNNACGCACCGGGGGATGACGCAGGACTGTGGTGTGAGGCAGGTCCGATGCTGAAACGAGCCAACGGCCTGCCCTGCAANCGGACCCTATTGGTCATGGCCGTTCATGTCTGCCGAACGGACTGGCTTTCCACACTGGGTCAGCGGATGNTCACCGTGTGAGCTCTGCGGCCAGGTCGCGCACNTGTTGCTCGAGCAACGCGATCGGATCGCTTCCTTCGTCTTCCCCCAGATCTTTCACGGCCCAGAAGCGGATCCGGCTCTCCCAGGCAGGAAACCGGTCCTGCACCATCGGACGGTGGGTTTGGGCGTCCACGGCCACGANCACATCAGCCGCCTGCAGATCACCTTCACCAACCTGTCGNGGCATCGGCAGCGTTGCCGGATCCAGGCTGATGCCCCGTTGTTGGAGCGCGTCAAGGGCTTCTGGAGCCATGGCGCCAACGTTGCCGCTGGCCGGGTTCACCTGCAGTCCNGCCGAGCTCACCTCAATGCCTGGAACGTTGCGGGTGAGATCCCGCAGGAGCGCTTCTGAGAAACGGCTGCGGAAGTAATTCCCCGTGCAGAGAACGAGAACGCGTGTCATCCGACCGTTGCAGAACAGGGTTTGAGCGCCGGTTCCACGGTCCGTACAGCGGCCCATCCCGTGGTGCCGAAGAGCACGATTGCTGCCTGTTGGCCGNCCATGGACCTTGCGGGGTCACCATTGTTTTGGCCCAGCCGCAGAACCCTGTCAATCGNGTTTCNTGATCGGTGTGGCGACGCCATCAGAATTCCGATGTCGCATGGCGCCATGGCTCAGCGTTTTGACGCCAACACCTATCCGCTGGNCCCGGGGTTGCGTCTGCTCGAAGCCAGTGCCGGCACTGGCAAGACCTTCGCCCTGGCCCATCTGAGCCTGAGGCTGATCACGGAAGCAGGCCTGCCGCTCGACGCTCTGCTGGTGGTCACCTACACCGAGGCCGCGGCAGATGAGCTGCGCAGTCGGATCGGCCAGAGGCTGCAGGCGGGGCTCGAGGGGTTGGAGGCACAACAGGGTGATCGGCCGCATCAGCCCCCGGATGACGTGTTGGGCGCATGGCTATCCCAGACCGCACAAACCCAGCAACGGCAGCTGTGGATCAGTCGCTTGCTGGTTGCGCTGGAGCAGTTGGACCGGGCGGACATCACCACGATTCACGGTTTCTGCAGCCGCAGCCTTCGTCGCTTGGCCCTCGGCCAGGCCGCGGCCATGGATCCGNNGCTGGAGGTGGACTCCAGCGATCTGTTGCGGGAGGTGGTGCAGGACTTTTGGCGCCAGGAAGTGCTGACGCTGGCCCCGGAGCAGTTGATCGGCCTGCGGCGTGGTGGCTTCAGTTCCGATCAACTGCTGCGCACGCTGGGGACCATGGACGGGGATCCCTGCCCCCATCTGGTGGTTGACCCCACGGATTTCGATCCTGAGCAGTCGCTTCAGCCCCAGCTTGCCCTGGATCTGAGCCNAAGCTGGACCGCTTTCGTGCCCCTCTGGAAGCGTGATGGTCAGGCGCTCGAGGCCTGTTTTCGCAGCAGTGCTGGCCAGTGGAAAGCGGCGGGTTGTCCAGACACCANGCCCTACAGCGCCCGTCCCAGGAACGATCGTTGTGCCCTCGTGGACCAGTGGATTGAAGCCCAGGAGNGNGATCCTTCACTGACGGCTCGCGTGGAGATCGCCTCGCCCCTGATGGACTACTTCCATCCCGGGCCCTGGTGCGCTGCTGCCCGACGCTGTGGTGAANCCGAACCCAGCCTGGCGGCGCCTGAGCTGCAACGGGCCATCNCAGCCCTGTTGGATGGTCCACTGGAACGGATCTGGCGTTACGCCCTGCGCTGGGGGCTGAGAGAACTGGCGTGCCGCCGCCGCCGCCGTGGTGCCGTCACCTTCGCGGGTCTGCTGGCGGCCATGGACCCCGGTGACGCTGAGGCGCCTTGGCTTGCGCCACTGCGACAGCGTTATCGGACNGTTCTGGTGGATGAGTTCCAGGACACCGATCCGGTCCAATGGCGTTTGCTCCGCCGTGGCTTCGCGGACAGCCCTGANCATCTGCTGCTGCTTGTGGGGGATCCCAAGCAGGCNATTTATCGCTTCCGTGGCGGGGATCTGGCCACCTATCTCTCNGCACGCAGCCGGGTGGACCGAATCGATGTGCTGGAGGACAACTTCCGCACCACNGCCAGCTTGATGGAGGGGCTCAACAGGTTGATGGAACCGGGGCTCGTGCGTTCCGGTTTGCCCGTTCCAGAGGTTCNGGCCTGTGGCAAGGCTGAGGCTCCCGTCGGCGANAANCCTTTGCGCGTGTTGGTCCATCCATCCCCCGCAGCGCTGACCAAAACAAACCTGGCTGAGGAGTTGCCCCAGCGGGTGGCGCAGGTCGTGCTCGAACTGCTGTTGAACCGTCGCGATCTCGAGCCTTCCCAGCTCTGCTTGCTGGTGGGTCAGCACCGGCAAGCTTCCGAGCTGCGCCATGCCCTGGCAGCACGGGGGGTGCCCACNCGCCTGATCGCCCATGGCGATGTGCTGGAGAGCGATGCCGCCCTGCAACTTCAGCGCTTGCTGGATGCCCTCGCTGATCCAGGCAACAGCCGCCGATTGCGGCTTCTGGCCTGCTCGCCACTGCTGGGTCTCGCNCCGGATGACCTGGAGAGCGAGGAGGTGATCGAACGATTGACTGTGCGGGTGCGCACCCTCGCAACAGCCCTGCCATCGATTGGCCTGTTGGGTTGCCTCTCCACGCTGCTGGAGGGGCAGAGGATGGCAGAACTCTCCGATCGCGGCCGCATGCTCGGGGATCTGCAGCAGGCCGCTCGGCTGGTGCAGGAGGCCATGCATCAGCAGGGCCTCGATGCCGCCAGCGCTGCGCAATGGCTTCGCCGTGAGCGGCTGCATCCGCCGGAGCTTGTTCCGGAGGCCCGTCAGCCCCACAGCGACTTGGCTGAGAGTGCCGTCGCAGTGGTCACGATGCATCGCAGCAAGGGCCTGGAGTACCCCGTGGTGATCTGTCCAACGCTGTGGGAGGCACCGCGCCAACCCACCGGCCCTCTTTGGCAGGACCCAGCTGCCGCGGGCTGGCAGCTTGCTTTGGATNCACGCTGGGGACCAGGTCACACTCTTTTTGCAGCCGCGCAGACGGCGGCAGTCGCAGAGGCCGAACGTCTGGCTTATGTGGCGGTGACCCGTGCGAAATCCCAGTTGCTGCTGGTGTGGGCCCGGGCGAAGAATCAGGAGGATTCACCGCTCGTGCCCTGGCTGTTCGGNGCNGAGGCCGTGGGTGTGCAGGTCGATCAACTTGATGATCAGCGGCTGGCGGACTACCTCGAGGGTCATGGACTCGGCGCGGTTGTGGAGCTGCTCCCGGCGGTTGATCCCCACGTCCCCCGATGGCGCGCACCTGAGCCGACCGATGCGCTCCGGCTCGCTGCGGTGCCCGCCCAGCTGGACCGGAGCTGGGGCCGTTCCAGCTATTCCGCCTGGATTTCCGGTGCTGCGGAGCAGAGCGTTTCAGGTCAACCGTCCCCCAAGGACTCCGCCATGGATGCCCCACAGCTGGAGCAGGGGCGCGATCGTGATCCCGATGGGGAGGTCGCTTCTGACGCCATGGTCGAGACGACCTGGCCGGACCAGGGCTGTCTGAGCGATTTCCCGCGCGGGGCCTCAGCAGGCGATTGCCTGCACCGCATCCTTGAGCAGGTCTGCTTTCAANACCCGAAAGACTCGGCCCCTCAGATCGCTGCCGAGCTCCGCCGCGCTGGCATCGATCCCNGTTTTGAGTCGGCGCTGTTGCAGGGTCTGGATCGGGTGCTGCAGACCCCTCTGGGGGGTGCGCTGGGGACGCTGCAACTTGCGGATCTTCGGCCGGAGCAACGCCTGCATGAGCTGAGTTTTGATTTGCCCGTGCAGCACATCCGCACGGCAGATCTGGTGCGGGCGTTCCAGGCGGATTCAACAGCGCGTTTCGGGGGTGATTACATCCACCGTCTGGCCGGGTTGACGGTGAACAGCCGGGGTGTCCTGACCGGTTCGATCGATCTGGTGTTTTGTGATCCGGCCACCCAGCGCTGGTGGGTTCTGGATTGGAAGAGCAACTGGATCGGTGAGCGGTCCGCNGATGGCGCTGAGGCTGACCGCTGCGGTCCACGCCACTACAGCGATGCGGCGATGCAGGAGCAGATGGAGCATCACCACTACCCGCTTCAGGCCCTTCTGTACCTCGTGGCATTGCATCGGCATCTCTGCTGGCGCCTGCCTGGATACGCGCCGGAATNCCATCTCGGCGGGTACGTCTATGCCTTTCTGCGCGGCATGCCGGGCGGCCTGCATCCGGAGCTGGTCCCGGGGCCAGGGCGAATTGTTGAGCCTGCTCCCCTCAAACGGGTGCTGCTGTTGGATCAACTCTTGGGGCAGGCGGTGTGATGGGCAGCAGCTGGAGTCCGGCCTTCACAACAGCCGTTCAGGACGTGCTGCGGAGNCGGGTGCCACCAAAGGCTGGCGNTGATGGCCNTGACACGNTGGTGGCGGACTTGATTGATGCTCTGGAGCGGGGTGAGCTGGATCTGCCACTCAATCCAGAGCGGCAAGCGGTGGCTGAGGCCAGCGGTTGGCTGGAGGGGGCCGATGCCGTGTTGATCATCCAGGCCGGGCGGATCGGCTGGCGACGTTGGCTGCTGGCCATGGATGCCGTGGTGGAGCAGCTGCTGGAGCGGGCGGCACGGCCTGGATCCAGTGCATCCGGCGAGCCCCTGCCCGATCCTCCGGTTGCCCTGAATCAGGAGCAGCGGGCAGCCGTGGTGGCNCTGGACCATGGCCCGGTGGTGCTGATCAGTGGCGGGCCGGGAACGGGCAAGACCAGCACGGTGGTGGAGCTGCTGCGTCGCGTCGTGGTCGGCCAACCGGATCTGCGCATCGGACTNGCGGCCCCGACCGGGAAGGCCGCCCGACGCCTGTCGGATGCCGTTCGCCCCCATCTCGATGGCATTCCGTGCGGCACCNTGCATCGCTGGTTGGANNCGGGTNCCAACGGGCGCTTCCGCCGCCATCAAGGCCGTCCTTTGGAGCTGGATCTCCTGGTGGTGGATGAGATGTCGATGCTCGATCTGGCCCTGATGGAGTCCCTGCTGCAGGCGCTCCCACCCCCATGCCGTCTGGTGCTTGTGGGGGATCCGGCGCAGCTGCCGCCGGTGGGGAGCGGATCGGTGTGGCATGTGATCCAGCAACCGGATGTCCGTGCCCGCTTCGGTCTGGGGGCCGTGCATCTCGAGCGCACTTACCGCAACCGTGGTGCGGTGGCCCAGCTGGCGGACTGCCTTCGGCGGGAGGGGATGGCCGGGTTGGACCCTGCCTTGTCGGCGTTGGCGGCTGGATCCAATGTGCAGTTGCACTCGGGTCGTCTCGGTCAGCTCCCTGCCCTGCTGCAGGAGCGCTGGGGCCAGCGCCAGCAGGAGCTGGCCGCCCTTGCCGCTGGGCTGGATGACGTGCCCGAGGCGGACCTGCAACGGGCTTCGACCGCTCTTCTGCATGCCTTGGAGCAGGAGCTGGTGCTTTGTCCGCGACGCCATGGCCCTTGGTCCCTCGGGGATGTGCACAGGAGCCTGCTGGGAGCATCCGTGCTGAAGGATCCCCGGCGATGGCCGCCGGGGTTGCCGGTGATCTGCGGCAGCAATCAGTTGGAGTTGGGGCTGGCCAACGGTGATCTGGGGGTGGTGGTGGGTGTGGGCGATCGGCAGCGTTTGCTGTTCCGTGTNGTCGACGCAACGCTGCAGCCCAAAGTCATGCCATCAGGACCGTCACCCGGTCGGTCNTCTGGCACCTCTGTGGTGAGGCGGCTTCATCCAGCCCGATTGCAGGTGCTGGAGCCTGCCGTTGCGTTAACGATTCACCGTGCCCAGGGCAGCGAAGCGGATCGCGTGATCGTTCTGTGGCCGGATCCAACCAGTGGNGACGAGGTCCGTCCCCAGGACGGCCGATTGCTTTACACCGCCATCACCCGAGCCCGTGGCAGCCTGGATCTGATCACACCGGAATGATGCAGATCGAACGCCCCTGGGGCTGGTACGAGGATCTGCTCAGCGCACCGGGCTACAAGGTCAAACGACTGCTGATCCGGCATGGCCAGCAACTGTCGCTTCAGCGGCATCGCCATCGCAGCGAAAGCTGGACNGTGGTGCAGGGCGATGGTGCCCTGCTCTGTGGTCAGCAGTGGCAGGAGGTGACGGCCGGTGCGATGTTGACCATTCCCTGCGGTGCCATCCATCGCGCCCGTGGTGGACGTGCCGACCTGATCATTCTCGAGGTGCAGCATGGCGAGGATTTGCGTGAGGACGACATCGAGCGCCTTCAGGANGACTACGGCAGGGTGATAACTTGAGGTTCAACCTTTGAAGCGTAGGCAACACAACCAGAGCGCGATCATTCCGATCGCAGGGAGGTTGTGAGCCTGATTTCAGAGATCAATCAGGCCAGGGCCTAGCACCATGAATGAACAGCAGCGCGGGGAGACCCCGTGTGTCGTCGATCTGTCCGCGTCGACATTGTCGGAGGAGTCAGCTCCTGAGGTGTTCACAACAACGATTGAAACGCCAACACCACCTTCGGGTTTTGATGGTTTTGGCTTCAGCACTGCACTGCTGAAGACGCTTGAGGACAAGGGCTACAGCGAACCCTCTCCGATTCAACGTGCGGCCTTCCCCGAGCTGATGCTGGGNCGCGATCTTGTCGGTCAAGCCCAGACGGGCACCGGCAAGACGGCAGCCTTCGCTTTGCCGNTTCTGGAGCGNCTGCAACAGGGGCAGACCTCGCCGCAGGCCCTGGTGCTTGCTCCGACGAGGGAGCTGGCGATGCAGGTGGCGGATTCATTCAAGGCCTATGCCTCCGGCCATCCCCACCTGAAAGTTCTGGCGGTTTACGGCGGCTCTGACTTTCGTACACAAATCAATGCCCTCCGTCGGGGTGTCGACGTGGTTGTGGGAACACCCGGCCGGGTGATGGACCACATGCGTCAGGGCACGCTCGACACATCCGGACTTCGCAGCCTGGTGCTGGATGAAGCCGACGAGATGCTGCGCATGGGCTTCATCGACGATGTGGAGTGGATCCTCGATCAGTTGCCGGAGGAACGGCAGGTGGTGCTGTTCTCAGCCACCATGCCTCCTGAGATTCGCCGTTTGTCCAAGCGTTATCTCAAGGATCCTGCCGAGGTGACGATCCGCACCAAGGATCAGGAAGGCCGTCGGATTCGTCAGCGGGCGATCACGGTTCCGATGCCGCACAAACTGGAGGCTCTGCAGCGGGTGCTGGATGCCTGCGGCGGCGAGGGTGTGATCATTTTCGCGCGCACCAAAGCCATCACGTTGACGGTGGCTGAAACGTTGGAGGCCTGTGGTCATCAGGTGGCTGTGCTCAATGGTGATGTGCCCCAGAACCAGCGGGAGCGCACGGTGGAGCGGTTGCGCAGCGGTTCGGTGGATGTCCTGGTGGCCACGGACGTGGCGGCCCGAGGTCTGGATGTGGATCGCATCGGCCTGGTGATCAACTACGACATGCCGTTCGACAGCGAGGCCTATGTCCATCGCATCGGCCGCACCGGTCGGGCCGGTCGTACCGGCGAAGCCGTGCTGTTCGTGACACCGCGCGAACGGCGCTTCATCAGCAATCTCGAACGGGCCACGGGCCAGCCGATTGAGCCCATGGAGGTGCCGGGCAACTCGGCCATCAACCAGGGCCGACTGGATCGACTGCACAAGCGCCTGAGTGAGGCGGTGCAACTGTCCCGGCCGAACGAGGAGGAATCCGCACTGCTCAAGGAACTGTTGCAGCGCATCGCCACGGAACTGGAGTTGAGCCAGGAACAGCTGGCCTATGCGGCCCTGAGCATGGCCATCGGTCCTGAGCCTCTGTTGCGTCAGCAGGGCGACGACGATTGGATCAACAACAGCCAGCGACGGGATCGGGATCGGGATCGNGATCGGGGTGACCGGCGTGAGCGGCGTACCGACCGCCCGGCCCGCCCGCCGGAAGACAACATGCAGCGCTATCGCGTTGAGGTGGGCCATCGCGATCGCGTCAAACCCGGCAATCTGGTGGGGGCGATCGCTGGCGAGACCGGCCTCCAGGGGCGGAAGATCGGGCGCATCCAGATCTTCGACAATCACAGCCTCGTGGATCTGCCGAAAGGCATGCCAGACGATGTGTTCAATAACCTGCGGAAACTGCGTGTGATGAATCGGGAGCTGCAAATCACTCCGGCAACCTGATGGTGGGTCTTGTTGTGGGTTTGTTGGTGGGCTTGTCTCCTGCATCCAGGGCCAGTGAATCCAACACCATCCGCAGCTTTTGCCTGGCCGCCTTCGAGGCGGCCATGGCTCAGGCTGGTAAAACGCCACCGGAGGGGATGGGACCATCCACCTGCGATTGTTTTCTTGAACAGGTGGAGCAGGGCGCTGGGATCAACCAGGCCCGCGACACCTGCCAAGCGGAAGCCGCTGCGCGATTTCCACTCTGATTTCGATCAGGACACGCTGACTTCTGGCGTCAGAAGCGCCTGATCAGTTGCGGTGCGCTCCAGCAGGGCGATCAACTCAACCTGAACTTCAGGCAGAGCATTCGGAAGGAGAGATGTCAGCAGGGACCATCGATCCCCGGCTGACAATTCACCGTCATCCGTCCACTGAAGCGACCGCAGATGCAAACTGGACATCCAACCCCCTTCGTCACGATCTGCTGACAATGGGATGGATCGTTCAGGGACAGCGGACTCTTCCACTTTGCTTCCGCTTCCTGTGTTGTTTCGTGCGACTGCCCTGTAACGTCAATGCGTTCACGCCTGACCACCGGCTCTTTCCGTCCTGCGGAACCGGCTCACGCGATTGAGTACATCCAACGGTTCCACGGTCCATGACCATCTACATCGGCAATCTTTCGTTCCAGGCGGAGCAGGAGCATCTCTTCGACTTGTTCAGCGAGTACGGCGAGGTCAAAAACTGCAGCCTGCCTCTGGATCGAGAAACCGGCCGCAAGCGCGGTTTCGCGTTTGTCGAGATGGTGAACGACGAGGATGAACAAAAGGCCATCGACGATCTCCAGGACGTGGAGTGGATGGGCCGCATGATCCGCGTCAGCAAGGCGACTCCCCGTGAGCGCTCCGGCGGCCCACGGGGTGGCGGCGGTGGCGGCGGCGGCGGTTACCGCGGCTGATCCTCGTCCAGCCACAGAGGCGGTCAATCCGCTCTGATCTCTCGCCCGATCGGCCGCACTGGTTCGGGGGATGGGCCAGCACCTCCTCGTGTTGTGCCGTCTCCGGCGAGCCAGGGCCCCGCAGATCTGCTGTTCAGAGCGATGGGCAGAAACCCGGTCGGCTCTCCGGCTGTGGTTCTGTTGAAAGNCATTTTCAGGCTGCACAACCGTGACGGATCGAACGTCCAGGCCGGCTTCCGATCAGCGTCCACCACTGGTGCGATTGCTGCGTCATCTGCAGCCCCAGCGACGGTTGGTCTGGGCGGCAGTCTCTTGTTCCCTGCTGAACAAGCTGTTTGACCTCGCTCCGCCGGTGCTGATCGGTTTGGCGGTGGATGTGGTGGTGCGCGGCCAGCAGTCTGTTCTGGCCGATCTCGGCATTGCGTCGGTGTCCCAGCAGTTGTGGGTGCTGGCCCTGTTCACCTTTGTGATCTGGGGTGCTGAATCGCTGTTCGAGTACCTGTACGACGTCCTCTGGCGCAACCTGGCNCAGTCGACCCAGCACCGCTTGCGGNTGGAGGCCTACGAGCATCTCCAGCAGCTTGAACTTGCTTTTTTCGAGCAGGACAGCAGCGGGCGGCTGATGGCGGTTCTGAATGACGACATCAACCAGCTGGAGCGCTTCCTTGACCGCGGAGCCAATCAGCTTCTGCAGTTGCTGACCACCGTTCTGGTTGTGGGCATNGGCATGGCGNTGGTTGCACCTGGAGTGGCCCTGTACGCCTACCTGCCGATACCCGTGATCCTGTGGGGGTCACTGCGCTTTCAGCGGCAGCTCGCACCTCGCTACCGGGAGGTGCGNGCCCGGGCCGGGGATCTGGCTTCGCGATTGGCCAACAACCTCGGCGGCATGCTCACGATCAAGAGCTTCACGGCCGAGGCGCTGGAGCTCCAGCGGTTGAGGGCCGAAAGTGTGGCNTATCTGGAAAGCAATGGTCGGGCGATTCGTCTTTCGGCGGCGTTCATTCCGTTGATTCGCTTCGCCATTCTCTTTGCCTTTTTGGCCATTCTTCTGGTGGGCGGATTCAAGGCCATCAATGGCGACCTGGCGGTTGCCACCTACAGCGTTCTGGTGTTCATCACCCAGCGCCTGCTGTGGCCTCTCACCGGNCTCGGCCGCACNTTGGACGANTACCAGCGGTCGATGGCCTCCACCCAACGGGTGCTGGATCTGATCGATACGCCCGTCACGATCCAGGGTGGCCAGACCACGCTCGATTCCCGTCTGGTGCGCGGCGACATCCGCTTCGAGAAGGTGGATTTCGCCTATGCCGGACGCAACACCCTGCTGCAGGGCTTTGATCTTGTGNTNCCAGCCGGTGCCACCGTTGGCATCGTTGGCGCCACCGGTTCCGGCAAGAGCACCGTCGTCAAATTGCTTCTGCGGCTGTATGAGCGCAATGGCGGTCAGATCCTGCTGGATGGTCGTCCGATCGACGACCTCAGGCTTGCGGATCTGCGCCGCGCCATTGCTCTGGTGAGCCAGGACGTCTANCTGTTTCACGGCACTGTGGCGGAGAACATCGCCTACGGCGTTGCCCATCCGGATCCGATGGCGATTGAACGGGCCGCCCGGCTGGCGGAAGCTGCCGGGTTCATCGATGCCTTGCCGGAGGGGTACGACACCCTGGTCGGCGAGCGAGGTCAACGTCTCTCTGGCGGGCAACGTCAGCGCATTGCCCTGGCCCGCGCCATTCTCAAGGATGCTCCGGTNCTGGTGCTCGATGAGGCCACCGCTGCCGTCGACAACGACACGGAAGCGGCGATTCAACGGTCTCTTGATCGGATCACCCGCGATCGCACCACTCTGGTGATCGCCCATCGCCTCAGCACCGTGCGCCATGCCGATCGGATTGTGGTGATGGACCGGGGGCAGATCGTGGAGCAGGGCCGCCACGATGAACTGTTGGCCCTCGGTGGCATTTACTGCAATCTTTGGCAGGTGCAAGCCGGCGAACGGGTTGTCGCTTCCTAAAGCTGCTGTTGTTGGCGGAGGGTTCGGTGATCATGCTGGGCTCGCCATCGGGCCCGGCCGCCAATCGCCATGGCTATGCAGGCCTCCATCGGCCATGTGATGCATCACCCGCTGGGGGTGTTTGCGCTTCTGGTGGCAATCAGTGCAGCTGTCCCCCCCTTGATCCGCCGTGTGGGTCTACCGGATCTGGTGGGACTTCTTGCGGCAGGAGTTCTGGTGGGCCCCCATGCCTTGAACTGGGTGGACAGCGGCAGTGAAACGGTGCAGCTGCTCTCGGATCTGGGAGCCGTTTACTTGCTGTTCACGATGGGGCTGGAGATTGACCTGGAGGAATTCAATCGGGTCAGACGCCGCTCGTTCATTTGTGGCCTGTTGGGTCTGCTGATTGGGGTTGGAACCGGAGTTGGCATTGGTCTGCTGGCGGGCTTCGCCTCGGTGTCCTGCCTGCTTTTGGGGGTGTTGATCGCCACCCATACCCCTCTCGGCTACCCGATTGTGCGCAGTTACGGCGCCCAGAAGGATGAATCGGTGGTGGTGAGCGTGGGCAGCACGATCTTCACCGACATCGTGGCGTTGTTGCTTCTGGCCGTGGGTCTGGGCCTGGGCAAGGGCGATCTCAGTGGTGCGGGCATTGCCTTGTTGTTGCTGAAAATCGCCCTCTTCGCCGTGGTGGTGGTTATGGCGATCCGCTGGCTGGGGCAGCGGCTGGTGCTGCGGGGGATCAATGACGAGAACCGCATGGTGCTGGCGGTGTTGGTGGCGTTGTTCCTCGCCTCCCTGGGGGCTGAACTGGCCGGGGTGGAAAAGATTGTTGGTGCGTTTCTGGCGGGCTTGGCGGTGAATTCCGTGCTGCCGGAAGGGCGGGTGAAGGAGCAGGTGATCTTTGTAGGGGGTGTGTTGTTCATCCCGATCTTCTTCATTGATCTCGGCCTGTTGCTGGATGTGGGCAGTCTTGGCGCCAGCATCAGCAACTTTCGGTTCACCGCGTTGATGCTGATGGGGGCGATCGGCGGCAAGGGGCTGGCGTCCTGGATCAGCGGTGCACTGTTCAGCTACCGCCGGTCTCAGATTTTGATGATGTGGTCGCTCACGATGCCCCAGGTGGCGGCGACGCTGGCCACGGCGTTCATTGGTTTCCAGGCCGGCTTGCTGAACCAGATGGTGCTCAATGCCGTGCTGGCGGTGATGGTGGTCACGGCGACCTTGGGGCCGATCCTCACGGAACGCACGGTGACCCGCCTGAAGTCGGGTTCATCAGGTTTGGTGCCCACGAGCTTCGGAGAGGAGGTCGCTGTTCTCGATGGCGTTAATGCGGTGGTTCAGCGGCCGCTGCGGATTGTGGTGCCGGTGGCGAATCCCAGCACAGAGCAAGGCCTGCTGGCGATGGCGGCCCGGCTGGTGCGCGGTTCGTCAGGCGGGGAGGGGCTGCTGCTGCCCCTGGCCATGGTGAACCCCAGCCTTAAGGAAATGCGGGGGGGGCTGAATCGTGCCGTGGCAGCGGCTCGCGGTCGTTTGAACGCTGCAGAGAGGATTGGATCCCAGCTCAGCGTTCCCACCCGCACCTTGCTGCGTCTGGATGAGGACATTGCGGGGGGGATGAGCCGCACCGCCATCGAGCAAGCGGCCGACCTGCTGTTGATCGGCGCCAGTCGCAGCGATCAACTGCGGACCTGGTTGATGGGCGAAATCGTGGATGGCGTTTGTNGAACGGCCCACTGTCCAGTGGTGGTGGTGAATCTTGGCCGACAGCCGGAGGCGGCGTTGAACCGGATCCTGGTGCCGATCAAGGATCTTTCCGCCAATGCACGGGAGCAGTTTGAGCTGGCCTTGCGGGTGCTCAACAGTGCACCGCAGGATCAACGCACCCGGATCACGCTGCTGCATGTGCATGANCCCCGCTTCAGTGCTCAAGACCGCCGGTGGATGAAAGAGCAGCTGATCCGTTGGCGACCGGCGGGAATTCCCTCNGAGCGCTTTCACATGGTGATTGTGCGGGGGCCGGGGATTGATGGGGCCATCCACCGGCTCAGCCAGGACCACGACCTGGTGATTCTTCGCACCCAACGCAGGCGCGTTGCTGGTTTGCCGATTCCCGGCAGNGATCGCACCAGCAAGCTGATCAGCCAACTGCCCTGTGCCTCGATGGTGATCAGCGATCCGGTGATCTGATCAGGTCTGTTGCGATGGGGTGGAACCCCCCATGGGGAGTTCGGTTAAGAAAGCATCAAGACAGCCTTAGCGTGAAGGGATGGCCAACCTGGTCTCCCCCATTCTCAACCGTCCCCTCTGGCAAGTGTGCGGGATCGGTCTTGCCGGCGGCCTGCTGCTGTCCGTGCCGTTGGCCCAGAGTCATCCCTTGGCCGGTTGGTGGGGCCTTGGCATCGGTGAGGTTGTGGTGCTGGGCCAAGATGCCGGCGGCACCAACACAGACACGATCTTCACGCTGAAGGTGCAGCCTGGCAGCACGAAGATCACCCAGATCCCACGCGACAGCTACATCAACCCCGATGGCTTCGGGGCGATGAAAATCAATGGGCTGTTGACCCGCGGCGGTCCGGAGGCGGTGGAGCGGGAGCTGACGCGGCTGATGAACCGGTCCGTGCGTCATCACGTTGTGGTGTCGCTCAAGGCTCTGCCGTTGCTGGCCAACCTCCTGGGTGGCATTGAGGTNGATGTGCCCAAGCGGCTGTATTACGTCGATCGCAGTCAGGATCTGGTGATTGATCTGCAACCGGGGCGTCAGGTGTTGAGCGGCAAGGCCCTGGAGGGTTTTCTGCGCTGGCGCAACGACGGTCTCGGGGACCTCGGCCGACTGGAGCGACAGCAGCTGGCCCTGAAAGGTCTGGTGGAACGCCTGAGGCAACCCCAGCACCTGGTGCGGATCCCGATGTTGCTCAGCGTGGCGCGAACGCAAATTCAAACCGACCTCAACCCCCTGCAGATGGGGGCTTTGCTGACGGCCGTTGTGACCACGGATCTGAANACGGAACGGCTCANAGCAACGCCGTTCAGCCTGGGTGGGGTCAGTTACCTGGAAACGGTCTGGCCAAACTGATCAACGGATCACTTGTGCTTCANACCAACAGGTTGAGCGANCGCACCACACGGCCGCAGAGGTCNTNCACCTTGGGCCAGCGCTCTTCATTGGTGCTTGTTGCCAGGGTGTAGAGNCGGCCNCGGTCCACCACNACCGTGGCCAGTTCGTGCCGGTCCCGGTCNTCCAGGTGCACCGCATATTCCAGGTCGTAGAAGGTGTGACCGTTGATCTCGCGTTCGCTGGCCTCGACCAATTCAGCGGTGCGACCGCTGCCGGCCGTGGCGATCACCTCACGACGCAGCCGCTCTCCCACCGCAACGGCGCTGCCCAGTTCGGTGAGGTCGTTGTTCTCATCCACCTTGTTCACCATCAGGCTCACGGTTTCATCGCTGTGGATCAGGTCGTGAAACACCACCCGTGGTCCGTTGCTCACCTGCACCTGGGTCCAACCGGTTGGGTACAGGAAAGCGAAACGGCCATCGGGGCTCTGGTAGGACTGCAGGCCCGCCGTTGGTCCCGCCGCGCAGGCCCCCAGGGCGAAGGCCAGCACGCCACTGATCAGCACGCGAGTGAAGGACCGAATCAGCTGCATCGGGCTCAGAGCGGATCGGGGCATTCTGCCTAGAGTCCTGCCTAATGGCGGCAGATTCCTGAGCGGCTTTACCCGACCGCTGGCCCGGCTGATCGACCAGTTCGAGCGGTTGCCCGGCATTGGACCGCGCACCGCCCAGCGTTTGGCCCTCCATCTGCTCAACCAGCCGGAGGAGCAGATCCGTCAGTTTGCCGATGCTCTTCTGGCGGCCCGCACCCAGGTGGGGCAATGCCAGACCTGTTTTCACCTCTCCGCCGAACCGGAGTGCGAGATCTGCCGCAATCCGGAACGCCGCAATGGTCTGATCTGCGTGGTGGCCGACTCCCGTGATCTGTTGGCCCTGGAGCGCACCCGCGAATTTCAGGGGCGCTATCACGTGCTCTGTGGCTTGATCTCACCGATGGATGGGGTCGGTCCGGAACTGCTGCAGATCACACCGCTGGTGCAACGCATCACCCGAGAAGAGATCAGCGAGGTGATCCTGGCGCTCACCCCCAGCGTCGAGGGCGACACCACCAGCCTGTACCTGGCCCGCTTGCTCAAGCCCTTTTGNCCGGTGAGTCGGATTGCCTACGGCCTGCCGGTGGGCAGNGAACTCGAGTACGCCGATGAGGTCACCCTCAGCCGNGCGCTGGANGGCCGCAGACCGNTCGACTGAACAATGGGTANCAANCNNCACTTTCTGAAGAGATTGCGGTGTTCTGNNCAACATCGTCAGCAATNCGTGATTGTTNATGTGCCGATGGCATCGCTCCGGAGGGGTGCACCNTTCCAGTCCATCGGCANTCCTTGCAGCAGGACCGCCCGTCAGAATCNGAGCGGTCAGCATTGGGCATGAGCAAGTACAGCGCCATCGCTCCCACCGAGCGGCTGCCCGAGTGGCTCAAGCGTCCGATCGGCAACGCTTCGCAGCTGGAGCGGGTGCAGGCCCTGGTGAAGCAGAACGGTCTGCACACCATCTGTGAGGAGGGCCGTTGTCCCAACCGGGGTGAGTGCTACGCCGCTGGCACCGCCACGTTTCTGTTGGGTGGTTCGATCTGCACCCGCAGCTGTGCCTTCTGCCAGGTGGACAAGGGCCAGGCGCCGATGGCTGTTGATCCCCTGGANGCCGACCGTGTTGCCGATGCCGTTGGGGTGATGGGTCTGCGCTANGTGGTGCTCACGGCCGTCGCCCGCGACGACCTNTCCGACCATGGCGCCAGTCTGTTCACCACCACCATGGCGGCGATCCGGGCGCGGAACCCTTTGGTNGCCATCGAGGTGCTCACCCCGGATTTCTGGGGAGGTCTTTCCGATCCCCAGCAGGCCGTCGCTGCCCAGCGGCAACGGTTGGCCGCCGTGCTCGCGGCTGCTCCGGTGTGTTTCAACCACAACCTGGAAACGGTGCAGCGGCTGCAGGGGGAGGTGAGGCGTGGTGCCACCTATGAACGTTCCCTGGCGTTGCTGGCGGCATCACGTGAGCTGGCGCCAACGATTCCCACCAAATCCGGCTTGATGCTCGGGCTGGGTGAGAGCCGTGATGAGGTGATTGCTGCGATGCATGACCTGAGATCCGTNGATTGTCAGCGCATCACCCTGGGCCAATACCTCCGGCCTTCCCTGGCCCACATTCCCGTGGCCCGCTACTGGACCCCCGCGGAGTTCGAGGAGCTTGCAGTGGTGGCCCGGGAGCTTGGTTTCGCCCAGGTGCGCAGTGGCCCGCTGGTGCGCAGCAGTTATCACGCGGCGGATTGAGCCCAGCAGCGCTGGCTGCGCTTCAGCACGGTGGCCACCTCGCCACTCATCAACACCCCGACTCCGCCCCACACCAGCCGCAACGGCAGATCCCACAGGGCTGCTGCCACCTCTCGCTCCGGCTGAAACCCTTGCAGGCGGAAATAACGCACCAGCCGGCGGTGTTGGCGTTCGTCATCGCGGATCGCCAGNAGCCTGGCTCTGCGGCAGGGGGTTGTCTCCAGGGCCCAGGCCATCGTGGCGGCCCAGATCAGATGCCCCACCCCCGCAGGGGCTTGGGGAACCACCCGCATCGTGTCGAGCTGGAGTCCACCCTGGCCGGCATAGGCCCAGCCCTTCATCTCGCCGAGCAACTGCACNCCGCCAGATGCTGTTGATTGGGCGACCACCAGGCGCAGGCTCCAGAGCCCAAGGGGCCGTCCCATTTGCAGGCGCAACAGCAAGCCGCGATCGCGGGCCTGCGTTTCCAGTTGATCGAGCATCAGGCGTGGTTCTGATCCTGCGCAGGCATGACGCTGCCGGCACTGATCATCGGTGATTGCTGCGGCGGCACATGCGGATGTCGTGCTCCTCCATCAGGGCGGAAGTTTTGACCCAGTCCTCTGAGGGACTGGCATCCAGCAGCTGCTTCAGTTGACGCGCTGACAGCGGCGGCTCCTGAGCAGGGGCGGTGGATTGAAGACGCATCAAGTCGAGGCGACCAACCCGTCTTACAGGCTCCAGCGGGTTGTGCAACCCGAAAACTGGCTCATTTCCCCTTGCTCCGGTTCAGGTGCCCTTCAGCGGATAGGGGGCCACATTCGTCACCGCCTCCAGAGGCAAGGGTCCGTAGAGGTGCGGAAACAATTCGCCTGTCGGGCTGGCATCCGCCCGCAGTGGCGCATCCAGCTGCGCCGGGTTGATCTCCAGCAGCAGCACGGCATCAGGATCGAGATCGGCGTAGAAGCGGCGATGGGTGCCGGCCAGCTGCTCAGGCCAGGAGCAATGAATGAAGCCCACCTGCTCCAAGCCCATCCCCCGGGTGGAGATGCGGTACGACCCAGCCGCCTGGGCTTGCTGCCAGTCGGTCGCGATGGCCAGGTGGAACAACGGCTGGTCGAGGGGAACGCGGATCGCATCCGCGGGGAACAGTGGTTGAAGCCCTGCTTCACTCCAGGGATCGGCCCGCTGCATCAACCGTTCAAAGCCCGGATCCTGCAGGAATCCGTTCAGCCACCGGCGCAGGGGTTGGAGATCTGGATCGGTATCGAATCCCTCTGGATCGGCGATCCGCCACTGCCGCACGAAAGGCCAGAGGGCGCCATCGGCGAGGCCGATGCGATCACCACTGATCCAGCCCATCTGCTGGATGCGATCACTCCAGTCTTTCAAGATGGCCAACCCGGCGTCGCGGTGGGTCTGCCGCTGTTCACCGGGATAGCGATCGGTGTATTTGAACCGATCCAGATGGTGCTTGAACGGACCGTCATTGGTGCTGATCCACGGCTCGGGATCGCCGCTGTTGAGCAGACCCCTGGGATCGGCCTGGGCCAGGGCCCAGCGCATCAGCTCCAGACTTTCGTCCAGCACCGTGCCATCGCTGAGCACCAGCACCGGAACCGTTCCCTTGGCAGAGGCCTCCAGCATCACCGCTGGCTTGGCCTTGAGTTCAATCTCTCGCCACTGCACGATCAACCCGGCCTGGAGCAGGGCCCAGCGGGCTCGCATGGCGTAAGGGCAGCGGCGGAAGCTGTAGAGGATCGGCAGCATGTTCTTGGCGGTGCGATGCGAATGCGTTATGGGTGGGCTTGATTCCCGCTTGGCCTCCATGCGCGCCCTCGTCCCTCTCGGACTCCTGGCCTGGATGGCGGGCTTGTTTCTTGCCCATCAAGGGATCCACGCCACTGGATGTCTGACGGAAGCCCGATGGGCTTCTCAGAACGATGAGGTCTACGACCGTGAACTGGAGGCGTATTGATGGCCGGCAAACGCATCTCGTTTCGTGACCCGGTTTGGTTGATCCCGATGGTGATTGTGGCCCTGGGCTGCTCGATTCAGACCCTCCACATGCTGCAACACGATCGCTACTGCAAAACAGACGCCGAGTGGAAGGCGGTCTACAAGGAAAAGGCCGAGTCGTCGATTGATGAGGACGACAGCTGAACCGCAGTTGTCATTTGGATGACAACGGCACCGTTGTTGAAGCTGAATGGATGTTGACTCCGCAGCAAGGGTGCCATGGTCAAGGCGATGTCGATGCGATCGGCGTTCTGGGGGTGATGGCAGCAAGATCGTTCTGGAGAAACCGGTCGTGCGACCTCACCAGCTTGTGGATGTTGGCGGTTGCTGCCTGAGCGTTGTGTTGTTTGGCGTTGCTCGAATCGATCGTTTTCGTTTTGGCTTGTGGTGGGGCTGCGCTGTGCATGGAGATCGGGGGCTGAGGTCTGCGCAAGAAAAAAGGGGAGAGCAACGGCTCCCCCCTTGAATCAACCAGCCATGCCATCTGTGGCAGTTGTGGACGCGATACAGATCAGCAGTTTGATTGTTGTCGGCTGATCAGGAGTAGGGAGTGGATGAATGATGCATGACGATTCGGACCACTCCGTCGTCGTGCTTCTTGTAGGACCAGCTCTTGTCGACAAAACCGGTATCGCCGTTCTCTGGTTGGGTGTAAAGCCAACCCATGGAATAGGCCGTATCGCCATCCAGACGAATCACAGCATTTTCGGTCCATGCATCCTCCCAGGGGGAACGATCGCCGTTGCTGTCGGGTGAAGAACCGATAGCGAAGCCAAGATCGCGATAGGCGTCGTTGCCACCCACGAAGTAAGACAATGCCCCTTCCTTGTCTGTGCGGAAGGTGGTATCGCCAAAGGCCCATGTTGGTTTGAAGGCGACGGGACCGTAGTCATAGGCATAGGCCCCATCAATCACCGCTTCGGCGAAAGCAACGGCATCTTCGGGGTCATCCTTGTAGCGCTGGCTGATGCCAACCAAAGCGTCGGCCCATGCTTCCTGGGCCGCATAAACTTCGTCAAGTGTGATGTTCTTGCTCAGGTCAACGGTCTTGGATTTGACCCGCTTGATCTTGTCAATACTGGGATCATCAACGCTTTCATAGGGTACAGATGAGTGATGCAGGATGATGCGAACGACGCCCGCGTCGTCCTTCTGGTAACCCCAGGTCTTGTCGACGTAGCTGGTGTTTCCATCAGCATCTGTGGTGTAAAGAAGGCCTTGAACGGTTGCAGTGTCACCGTCGAGGCGCATCACAGAGCGATCAAACGAACTGCTGACCCACGGACTGCGTTCGCCCGTGATCGGGTCAGGCTTGTTGCCGAGGCCAAAACCTAGATCGTCGAAGGCGTCGTTTTCGCCCACAAAGTAAGAAATAGCGCCTTCACGAGTGGTTCGAAAGGTCGTATCGCCCGATGCCCACGTTGGCTTGAATGCGACGGCTCCCAATTGATATCCGTAGGCTGCATCGATGACATCGGCGGCGAGATCTTCAGCTGCCTCAATGCCGTTGTTTTGATTTTCTTGAGAAATGGCGACAAGGGCTCTGGTCCAGGCTTTGACAGCCTGGTTGACCTCTTTCTTGGTGATGATGCTGTCGCTGTAAACAACTTCTGTCTCAAGCGTTGGAAAACCTTCCCGCATGTAGGGGTTGGAAAGGTTGACGCAATCGAAGGTGATCGATGCTTCGGATGGAAACACGGTATTTTGGAATACATTCCATAGCGGAATTAGCCAGATCAGCTTGAAAAAGCTGTGTAATTAGCTGCTTTTTNTTTATTCTGGCGACCGTTCGAGCTGGCTTTGTCTCATCTGGAATCTTGCTCGGTCGGCATCGCTGAAGCGATCAACGCAATGCAGGCATTGCACGCCCTTGATATAAGCAGGTTGCGCCCGCTGCTCTGCTGAAAGCGGCATGCCGCAGGCGTGGCAAAGACGGTGCTCGCCGGGCTCAAGCTGATGGGTCAAAGCCACCCGCTGATCAAACACGAAGCACTCGCCCCGCCAGCGGCTCTCTGCCTCTGGCACCTGTTCGAGGTACTTGAGGATGCCACCGCGCAGGTGGTGCACCTCTCCATATCCATTCTGCTGCAGAAAACTGCTGGCCTTTTCGCAGCGGATCCCGCCGGTGCAGAACATGGCGATCCGCTTGTTTCCCTGCTGCTCCAACAGCGGTCGCAGGGTCTGTTCCGCCCATTCGGGGAATTCGCGGAAGCTTTCGGTACCTGGATCGAGGGCTCCTTCGAACGTGCCGATCGCCGTTTCGTAACTGTTGCGCGTGTCGATCACAACGGTGTCGGGATCGTCCACCAAGGCGTTCCAGTCCTGCGGATCCACATAGGTGCCCACGCAGGCCCGTGGATTCACGTCAACCACCCCTATGGTCACGATCTCTTTCTTTCGCCGTTCCTTGAAGCGGCGGAACACCGG